>QHZK01000102.1 GCA_003224635.1 Acidobacteriota bacterium
CGCAAAGCATGAAAATACATGCGAGTCGGGCTTATGATCGACTTGGCCTGCGCGGGATGAAGGCCGACTGTTCTTGGAGCGGCAAGCCCGCAACTGAGTCTGGCCTGGACATCGCTCCGAACCCCAAATGGTCGCCTCGCTGCGGCGAGAGCACGCGGAGCAGATTGGTTTACCTTTCGATGTCCTCCGGCGCAGGGAGAGTCGGAGTAGGGGTCATGGTTACCCATGACCCCCTCCACGGATCCGGACGAGCGGAGTTGCCGCATCCGGCTCTTGCCTTAGGTGACGACGCCCATGCGACGCAAGGGATATTCATGGTAGATGCGAACCGGAGGGAGCCAGCGGTGAGTCAGCCGCCGCATGCGGTCCCAGGGGAGACGGCCCTTCTGACTGCGCCGCGAAAGCACGCGATGCCAGAGCTATCCGGTCTGGAACCGGAAGATGTGCAGCGCCGGTTTGTTCATGGGCACTCCATAGTAGCGGTAGTGCCCAACGACCACCGAGCGCAGCCATTGCCCCACTTCCGGGAGGGAATGGTGCAGGCGTCGCCGCAGTTCGGTTTTGACCTCGCTCAGCTTCGCTTGCAGCCGCTTGCGCATCGTCTGCCGCACCACCGTGAACCTTCCACTCCTCTTCTTCCCGCAGATGTGCGTGAAGCCGAGGAAGTTGAACGTCTCCGGTTTCCCTTCTCCGCGCCGCTTCCGGCTCGCCACCGCGAACGGTCCGAACTCCAGCGCACTGGGCGCGTCGGGCCGGCTCGGTGTCCGGGACGCGTTTGGCTCGAGCAGGTTCCCTTTGGCCAGACCGCTTCCCTCCATCCCCTCCGCCCCCGGTTGCCCGGCGTTGTTCGGGGACTTCCCAGGTACTTCCGGCCTGTCCGACTTCCCCTGTCCGTTCATCATCGGCGTGTGTCCTTAGACTTCCCGATGCGTCCCCGAGTCCTTGCGGCTCGGGGTGAACAGGGGATCCCGTGAAGCTTGCCGACTTCGCGCAGCGGCAGTTGCGGGGCAAGATCCCGGAGTTGGAAAAGGCCCTGGAAGGACACCTGACGGAGCACCATCGTTTCATGCTCCGGCTGCTGTGGAAAGAACTCGCCCAGCAAGAGGAACTGATCGCCGAGTTGGACCGCAAGATCGAGGAGCACACGCGCCCTTTTGCGAATGAGATCGAGCGCCTGGACGCCGTACCGGGCGTGGATCGCCGCGTGGCCGAAGTGGCGCTGGCGGAAGTGGGAAGCGACGTGAAGCCGTTTCCTACACATTCCCATGTGGCCTCGTGGGCAGGTGTGTGTCCAGGCAACGAAGAAAGCGCCGGGAAGCGCCGCCGGGGACGCATCACGCCGGGCAATCGCTGGCTGAAACGGAGCTTGGTGCAGGCCGCCTGGGCGGCCAGCCACACCAAGCATACCTACTTGGCCTCGCAGTACCGACGCCTGGCGGGCCGCCGAGGCAGGAAGCGGGCTCTGGTCGCGGTGGGGCATTCGATGTTGGTGATTTTCTACCATATGCTGAAAGATCGTACGACCTACAAGGACTTGGGCGGAGACTTCTTCGACCGTCTCGAGCCCGAACGCCTGACCCGTTACTACGTCAAGCGCCTGGAAGATCTCGGTCACAAGGTCACGCTCGAATCCGGCGTCCCTGCCTGACCGAAATTTTCAGGGCAGATATGACCGACGTTAACGAGGACCGCAGCGCTCGCTGCTTCGATTCCATTGCCGCCAAGTATGACGAATTGATCTCGTCCGTCCCCAGGAATACGTGGGTTCGCGACGCATTTCGTTCGCTGGTTGCGGACACCGTCGTCCCCGGCAGCCTGTTGCTGGACTTTGGGTGTGGGACGGGAATGGACGCACTCTGGTACGCGCAGCACGGTTATCGTGTCATTGCCTAGGACAATTCCAGCGGGATGATTGAACGGTTGCGCGTTAGGTGTGCGGGACAGATTGCCAGAGGTAAGATTATCCCGTACCAAGCCCGGTACGACACGTTCCTCAAATTGGAACTGCAACATCGGCCCGCTGCGGTAGTGTCCAACTTCGGGGTCCTGTCGGTCATCTCCGACCTGCCCCGGCTTTTCGCGGCGTTCGCAGCGCAGGCGACTCGATCCGGATACGTCATCGTGAGCGTGCTGAACCCCTTTTTCTGGGAAGACATGACTCGCTTGTGGTGGTGGAGGAATTGGGTTCGCTCGCTGGGTAAAGGAATGATTCACACGTCGGGGAGCGGGGCCGACGTCTTTCGATATTTTCCTTCAACCCTGCATCTCCGTACTTTGTCACGATGGAGCAAGCCGGGGTGGGTGTTTTCATCCGAGGCAACATCAAGACTTCTCAGTCTTGGGCAACGCCCAAGTCTCTGAGCGAGCGTCTTGAACGACGCCTTTGGAAGAACTATCCCTTTCGAAACCTTGGACAGTTCCTATTTTTCGTGTTTCGGAAAGTCGCTTGAGACCGAGAACATCGCAGGCGGCCAGGCTGGCGTTAACGAACCGCGCCAGTCCCTCCTGGTCGCTTCTCGCGGCGAACCGAGCAACATAACGGGGAACAGCGGCCAGAATACCGAAATCGAACAGGTCATAATAGCGGTCAGGAGAAGATCAGGATCAGGATCCGGATCCCGAAGGCGGCGGCGTCACCCAGTTTGTGAAGACTGAACGGAGACAGGACGAACCCCACTGCAAGCCCGGACGCGAGCTTGACCCAATTCGAAGCAATGTTCCTTGCGGCCCGAATCTTGCAGATTCATCTTAATCTTTGATCGACGCCGCCCCTCATCAGACGTTCTCGGACTCCGGACGCCCGTTGCCCACGTGTTGGTCCCTTCAGAATACAGCCTTCTCAAATGTTAACAACAGGTGGTCCGCCAAGACGCGCACCAAGGGAGTGCGCCCCAACCAAGGGTCAATCTTCGCCAAGAGGGTCATCACCTTCGGAAATCGCTTGGCATGCTTCTCCCAGTACGTAGGAGGGATCGTGACCCCCACACCCCGCCATCGAAGGAGGCCGAAATGAGGACAAAAGGCGCGCCGGACGGCACGAACCGATGGATACCAGCACGCAACATACAGGTCATCGGTCAACCGCATATGGACGGGCCCGCGACCGAGCCGTCGAAAGGCGTCACGGAACCTGCCATGCCAGAGGAAGAGGATAACCTCCCAGGCAACACAAGTTCCTGCCATGCAGAGTACCACCTTCGCTCCCGGTTTAAGGAGTGACGCCAGGCTCCGCCCTAAGGCGGCCATGTCCTCGACACAGTTCAACGCCCCGAAATCCGAAAATGCGCCGTCAAAGGGACCACGGTCTTGGAGCATCGAAATCTGCTCCGGCGCCAGCGGGAATAGGCTAACAGGCGCTGGAAGGCGTGACGATACGACGCGACGGTGCGCCACTTCGAGCATCTTCGACGACTGCTCGCAAGCCCAGACTTCCACGCCGCGGGTAGCCAGGTGCGTAGCGTCAACACCTGTACCACACTCAAGTTCGAGGATCCGCTGCCCAGGACTGAAGCAACGGTCCAACTCTCGCCACACCGAACGGCGCTGCGCGCCACCAGCCACCGAGTTTGTAAAGCTCTGGTCGAAAGTCTCTGCAATTGCGTCGAGAGCCGCAGCGATATTCGAGGGGGTGAAAGATTCTGCCATACGGTTCAAACCTGAGCTTCCGTTCCGAGCGCCTTGAGCTGTGCGAAACCGCGGATTGGTTGTTGGAATCCTATGGCGAGGGGAAACACCGAGGGCCTTCATCAACGGCTCAGCCGGCGTTCCTCCCCGATGGAATCGCCGTCAACACACTTCCTGGATGCTGTGGTTCAACGGTTGACCGGTCAGAAGTGACCGCCGCGTGACCATCCGTTTGGTGACCCGGGCCGCCCCCAGAGCCCACAGCTCGAGCGGGAAGCCGAAGTGGCTGTTCCGGAGACGCCATCGGAGCGGCGCACCGAGCGCCCGCCGGAGCCAGGAATGTCCCCGCGTCGTCCCCCAAATGTGGTTATTCAACAGGAAGAACTCGAGCATCCGAAGCAGCCGCCGGAGTTCCTGACCCTGCAGCCAGGGCAGGACGTTCTTCCCCAGTGGCAGGTCGATCCACTCCTCCAGGGATTGGGGCTCGCGGACGCCCATCTCTCTTAGCTGTGGCCAGATGGGAATCCCAGGGTACGGCGTGAAGATGTTAGGCGAGAAGGTGACGTTCGAGTGCTGGCGAGCGATGTCGCTCATGATGCGGAAAGTCTCAATGCGATCCGCCTCCGTTTCGCCGGGGTAGCCGAGGATCACGTTGAATCCGGCGCGGATGCCGGCCCTCTCCGTCTTCCGCGCAGCCTCATACATGTCATCGATCCGCTGGTGATTCTTGTTCATCATGGCCAGCACTTCCTCGGAGGCGGACTCGGCGCCGAAGCCCATGTAGTGGAGGCCGCTTTCGCCCAGCACACCGACATCTTCATCGCTCATGCGGCAGATGAGGTCGGTCGAGGCCTGAACCGTCCAGCCGAACTTCACCTTTTGCTCAAGCAGACCACGGGCGATCTCGACGGCGCGTTTAACGTCAACGGGGAAGTTGGAGTCCATGAACGCTACTTCGTCAAGCCGGTAGCGCTCGACAAGTTCCGTTACTTCACTGACCACGCGATCCGCCTTGTAAGCATTGAACCGCCGCTTGTAGAAGACCTGGTCGGTGCAGTAATTGCACGCGTACGGACACCCGACGCTCGTGGCATAACCCATTTCGCGCTTGCCCCGGACCCTGGCGTAGGCGTCATAGTCCACCAAGTGATAGGCAGGGGTGGGTAGGTTGTTGATGTTTTCCACCGGCCTTTCCGGTTCGTGGACGACGCGCCCACCGCGCTTCGTTGATAGGCCGCGAATCCCCTCCAGAGTTCTGCGCTCCGCCAATCGCTGGGCGACCTCGAGCAGCGTCAGCTCGCCCTGTCCCCGAACGATCGCGTCCACGAAATCCGGTTCGAGCGTTTGAATGGGCGCCAGGCTCGGGTGCCAGCCGCCAAAAATGACGGGCAAATCAGGGCGCGCTTTCCGGACCCGACGAGCTGCCGTGATCGCCGTCCGGATCATGGGGCCCGTAAGAAGTGAGATGCCGAAGCAGAGAGCATCCTTGATTTCCTCGCCAATCACGTTTTCGAAGTCCGGAACGATAGCCCCGTCGATCACGGAGACCCGGAAGCCAGCGCCGAGCAGCGGTGCAGCAAGGGAGAGAAGACACAAGGGTGCCCCTAAAGGCGGGCCCTCATAGGGCGGATAGAACAAAACGACCTTATTCTTCATGCGCACCCCCACCGCTCAACTTTCCGTCCGGCTCAGCGGAGCCAGCTTCATACTGAAGCCCCCACAGCTCGACCGCAAACTCGTGGAACCAAGCTCGTGCCCTGAGCCCGAGGCCTCGTCAGGCCTGGATATGCAAAGGGAGGCTGCCATTCCGAAAACCTCGGAGTCGCACGCGTACGAGCGCGCGATATTGTATCAGAAAATTTGGCGCCGCATAGCGTCACGGTGACGAGTACGGCGGGCACGGCCACCACCAGCCCCGCGAACTTCGTCGTCAAGCCGAGGGTCACGGGCTTCTCGCCCACGAGCGGCTCGATGGGCTACTGCGGTGACAATCACGGGTTCGGGCTTTAACGGCGCGACGAATGTCTACTTCGGCTTCAACGGGACGTTTAACGCCACGCCGGCGCCCTTCACGGCGGTTTCTAGCACGCAGATTTCAACCAGTGTTCCGGGTGGCGCGACCACCGGAAGGATTGGAGTGGTGACGCCGGTTGACACGGTAAACAACTCAAGCAACTTCCCGTGCTCTCGACGGCCGCGCCGACGGTGATCTCGTTTTAGCCCACCAGCCGTAGTGGCGACGACCGTGTACCTGACCGGAACGAACTTCACCGGCGCCTAGCCGTCCAGTTCAACGGCGTGAGCGCAGGCTACTTCGCAGGCGTCTCGGACACGCAACTCAAGGCAACAATATACTTGACATACTTGACGAATTCCGAGTGCCTGTTGCCGCCCGTTGCATCCGTTCCGTTGCCACCCGCTTGACTTTTGCCATTGAAAGCGATAGCCTGCGCGCGTCTAAAGGTAGTCTGGACTGGCTGCGCGAAATTCTCGTGGGTGGTTTGTTCATTTGCCCCAAGACTCGCCCTTCCTCGAACGACACATAACGGGGTTGGCAGCGGGCCGGGTGTCTCTCCTCCGAAGCGTCGGGTAGGGGTGGGGAGGTCGAGTACATCATGAACAATCAGAGAAACGGGCGGCGGAGCAACTTGTGTATTCGCTGGTTGCTCAGCGCTCTCGTCTTGCTTGGGGTTGTGGGTTTCGTCTCAACCTTGGCGTGGACGCAGGTCACCAGCGGCTCGCTGACCGGCCTCGTCACTGACCCTAGCGGGGCCGTGGTCCCCGGGGCCAAGGTCGTATTAACGGACACCAACAAGGGCTACGATTACCCTACCACCGCGGATTCCGTAGGTCGCTATGTGATCACCAATCTTCCCCCCAGCGCCTACTCGCTCTCCGCGGAGGCTCCGGGGTTCAAGACCTACAGGCGTGGTGGCATTGTCTTGGACGTCGGCACTAGCAGCTCGGTGGACGTCCGCCTGGAAGTCGGGGCGACGGCGCAGGCCGTGGACGTGACTGCCGCGGCGCCCTTGCTCTCGACCCAGGACGCGGTAACGGGCCAGGAAGTGGATCGAACGCTGATCAACGATCTTCCCCTCGTCGGTCGCGCCGTCTTCGATCTGGCATTCCTTGCTCCGGGCGTCATCCAGGCGCCGGGCGCCACCTTCGGCCCCCAGAACAATGGCAACAACTTCGTCTCGAACGGCGGTCGCAACGCCACGGCAGAGGTCCTGATCGATGGCGTCGCCGCCACCACTTATGAGCCGAACACTGGCATCAACACCGTGCTCTACACGCCTTCGGTGGACGCCGTGCAGGAATTCAAGATTATGCAAAACA
This sequence comes from Acidobacteriota bacterium, assembly GCA_003224635.1. Lineage (GTDB taxonomy): Bacteria > Acidobacteriota > Terriglobia > UBA7540 > UBA7540 > QHZK01. The sequence goes on from QHZK01000102.1 coordinate 6,964, forward strand.
ACTACACGGCGGAGGAAGGTTTCACCGGCAACACCTACGTCAACATGGTGCTGCGTTCTGGAACGAATCAGTACCACGGCAGCGTGTACGACTTCCTCCGCAATGACAAGCTGGATGCCAACAATTTCTTTACCAATCAGGCGGGGGGCAAGATTCCTCCCCTGCGGCGCAACCAGTATGGCCTCACTTTCGGCGGGCCTATCAAGAAGGACAAGACCTTCTTCTTTGTGGACTGGGACGCCACGCGCGAGCACGCCGGAAGCACGCACAACGCCGGTGTTCCTTCCGCGCTCGAGAAACAGGGCGACTTCGGCGAGGTCTGCGGCTACAACGGGGGGAAGTTCGACGCAAATGGTGAGTGCTTCCAAGTGAATCCAGACGGTAGCTGGGCGCGTGACGAGAAGGGGAATCTCATTCTGGGTACCCAGCTTTGGGATCCCTATTCCGGACAGTACGTAGCCGGAACCGGCCGCGTGTTACAGACCTTCATCCCCTTCAACAACCTGGCCACCTTTCAGAGTGCGGGCAACTCCAACCTTGATCGCACGCCTTACCAACTCGCGGCAGCGCCCGGCAATCTGATCGACCCCGTGGCTCTGAAGATGATCCAGTACTATCCCGCTCCCAATGTCAACGTAGGTACCCCGCTCTATGATCCCTACAACAACTGGTCCGGGTCGGGCATCAACCTCGGCACCAACGATCAGTTCGACGTGCGAATCGACCAGCGGTTCACAGACAGGACTGCCTTCAACGCCCGGTTCTCCTATGCCCAGGGCACCTACCATGGAATGAACTGCTTCGGGAACGCGCTCGATCCGTGCACGCAAGGCCCCGGCGTCGGCGGCTCGCGTTCGATTGCCCTGAGCCTGAACCATACGTTCAGCCCCAGCACGCTTCTCAACGTGTCGGTGGGTTTCACCCGTGGGCTCTCGGACACGAAGGGAATCGCCAAGGACTACCCCAACTTTGATCCTGTCAAAGACCTGGGCCTTCCTTCTTACATAACCAGCTCCGGGACCATCGCGTCGCCCGTCGTGTACATCGGCGGCGGCTACGCGCAGGCGTCGGGCGAAGCTCTCGGCGCCCAGGCCTGGTCGGTTTACAAGAACGGCAACCAGGTCTACCACCTGCTGG
>QHZK01000103.1 GCA_003224635.1 Acidobacteriota bacterium
TGTAGTTGGCCAGCGTCCAGCCCATCATGGGGCCCATAGCGCCGAGCGCGTACACCCAGGTGTAAACCAGCAGGTACACAGAGCGGTAGTGGAAGCGGGTCAGCCACCAGAAGAGGGTGAACGAGGAAGCGAAAAACAGCAGCGTGCCGATCACCAGCATTTCCAGCCGCAGCCGGTGCGAAAGGCGGATGTAAACCGAAACGAACCCGCCGATCATTACGGCCGAGCCGATCATGGCGTAGGGCAGGTGCCTGGGAAAGACCTCCAAAAACAGCGCGTTCCCGACGGCCTGACCCATGATGTAGGCGCCGATGATCAGAAACAAGTAGAAGAATAACAGCGAGGCGGGTCCGACCTCGTGGCGGCGAATGCCAAACGCCTTTCCGACATCGATCATTGATTCAGTTCCTTGATTGAGTGTCGCTACCCCTTGAGGAGACAGATACGTCAGCGCGCGCCGCGGGCTCCCTTTCTAGACAGCCAATTATAGCTGACTTGCGCTGGATCGTGCTCACGTGGTCAGTTTTGGAAATTCATTAACCTGTGTGAGCTTTGGCGTCGCTGCGGCGTCCTCATTCAGCTTTCTGAGCTCGCTTAAGCTGATCCGACGCTGTCCGTTTTTCTGTTCCCTATTGCATTTGTTCCAGACGAATGCACCAGGGCCGTTATAAACCAGACGGAATTCCTTGTCGGCAAGCTGCAGGACAATCAGGTGCTTCGGACTGCTGTACAGGGCGACTCCCCGATTCCCACCGGTCATTTTGATTTGAACAGGAGTGCTGTGGTCTGAAACAGCACCGTCATCTTCAGGCATCAAAACGGCGTCGTGGCCCGCTGACGAGGATTCGAGCAATCTGAGATTGAAGGCGTAGGCCGCAACAACTTCGCCGATGCTGCCAACCAAGTGGCCGTCCAAAGTGAATTTCCGGGTCTCTTCGGCAAATTCCCGGTTTAGCTCATCGACCACTTTGTACAAGCTCTTAATCGAGTCGCGCAGCTTTTGACATCGGCTCTCACTCCACTGTTTGCCGTACTGGGTCACCGTAAGCCTTCCCAATTCAGATGGGTCAAGTATGTCGACAGCCTTTTACCCAGGGACTGCGCGCTTCACGGAGACGGCGAAGGCCTGACTTATGGGTCGCCCTGGACGGCAGTTGGCGCCGGCCCCAGCAGCACCTGCTGCGGCCCATCGGCGTAGTAGGCGGTGAAGCGCCCGTCCTGAATTTCGAGCGCCGAGGCGCGCCCTCCAAAGTAGGGTTTCAGCATGCCCGTGTCGATCAGGAAGACGCGATTGTCAAACCGGGGCGTGATGTCAAACTTGGGCCTGACCGAGTGAGCCGCGACGATGTATTGCACCTTCAGGCGGACCAGCAGCTTGTCGAGGTTGCGCCTCAGATTTTCCTCCGGTTCGAGCGCCAGACCGCGGTACCAAAGCGGGCTGTCCTCGGACATCAGCATCCCGTTCGGGAAGTTGAGAAACTTCTGCAGATCTTCAGACGCATCTGGAGCCTGCAGCCGCCCCGACTCTATCGCGTCCCACTCGTCCCTTGCCGCGCGGAAGGCCTGCTCCCACGTCATGTAGCGCCAGATGATTCCCTTCTGGGACAGCGACTCCCAAAGAGAATCAAACATGGCGAGTTCGTACCGGATCCGCTTATTCAGTTCCTCGACATTGTGGAAGCGCAGCTTCGGATCGAGCCCGCCGTGCATGAAGAGCACGTCGCCCACACGGGTGATGGCGTCGTGCTGGCGCAGCCAGCGACCGTACACGCCTCCGGGTCCGAAGGCATCGCGCCGCTCGAAGAATCCCGGTGGATGCTCGGCCATCCACTTCTCGCGGGCAGCGTCGTCAAACGACTCGCCGTGCCGGGGGCGCCGAGGGTTCGACATAAATTTTCTGTAATCCTCCCAAGCCTGCTCCCGCAACTTTTCCGACCGATCGGTCGAGAACGACCGATAGTCTTCAAGCGAGACGTATCGGAGGTCGCCCGTCATGGTCATGACTTCGTGGTTGCCGAGCAGAGCGAGCACTCTGCCGTTCTGTTTCTCGGCTTGGGCCTCGAGCCGCATCAGCAAGTCAAGGGCGGCGCGCGTGCCGGGACCTCGGTCCGGGATGTCGCCGGTCTGCACCAGCACTGCCGAGCCCCCGGTCCACTGCAGCTTGGGGTCGATGAGGCCCGTGCGCTCGAGGATGGTGACAAATTCCGGAAAAGCGCCGTGCACGTCGCCGACCGCCACCACGCGCGTCGAAGCAGCGCCCGCGCCCTCGGGTCGCGCCCCCGCGGAGACAGTCGCACCCACGAGCAGGAAACAAACAGTGCAAGCCCTGCGAAGAGGGGATCTGAATTTTGCGCTCATCGAGTGCGGAGTGCCTCCCTCCGAGGTCGCATCGTTAATCTAATCTGTCCTTCTCTCGATTTCAATAGCATCCGAAGAACGGTACCTTGCTGGTTAACAGATGGTGGCGGGTAGCGCAGGCCGGATGTTCAGTCAGGGTAGCGCAGACCGGCCGCTTTTGCAGGTCTGTGGTTCGTTTCCCTGGTAGCAGCCGCAGACCCGCAAAGGCAGTCGGTCTGCGCTACCTCTCCGCCCAATGAAACTCGATCCCTCTATGTCTCAGTCACTTGGCAACTCTCGATGGGTGCCCCACCCACGTCAAAGCAACCTTTGGGCTTGACTCTCCAGGGTCTTGGGGGTATAAATCGTGGACATCAACTCACCGTCGCGAGGGGAGAGGGTCTATGTTCACGCGTAGTTTTCGGTCAACAGCAGTTGCCACGCTGGCGCTGTTCTGTTTAAGCCTCACGGGTTTAGTGCTTGCCTCGGACAGTCCCGATACCGAACCGAAGTTGACTGAGGAGCAAGAGCGGGACTTCCTGTTGCACGCCAAGGTCATCAAGAGCAAGCAAAGCAGCAAAGGGGTGACCAGTCCCTGGCGGCTGACGCTGTCGGACGGCACGCTGACGCACGACGCCGTCTTCCAGCCTGTCGACGAGCGCAAGAACTCGATGACCTTCGGCAACGGACGCACCGAGCTCAATTTCAGGGACTCCTACCACTTCAATATCGCCGGCTATGAGCTGGCCAAGCTGCTCGGCATGGACGACATGGTGCCGATGTACGTGGAACGTAAGTGGAACGGTTCGAGTGGCTCCGTCGGCTGGTGGCTGCCGGTCAAAATGGACGAGATCGAGCGCACAAAGCAGCATATCCAGGCGCCCGATCCCGATGCCTGGAACAAACAGATGTACAAAATCAGGGTGCTCGACCAACTCGTTTACGATACCGACCCCAACCTCACCAACGTGCTCATAACCGCAGATTGGAAGATCTGGCGGATCGACTTTACCCGCGCCTTCCGGCTCTATAAGGACTTGAGGGAACCCGGGGACCTGGTGATGTGCGACCGGAAGCTGCTCGACCGGTTGCGCAAGCTGGACGAGGACGACCTCATGGAGAAAACCAAGAGGCAACTGACCAAGGGCGAGGTCAAAGGGGTGATGGCGCGCCGGGACAAGATTGTTGAGCGCTTCGACAAACTGGTTGCCGAGAAGGGGGAAGGCGCGGTGCTGTATTAGAGGAGTGGCACGCCGGACCCTTCTGAACATCCGCAGAAATTCCGGAAACCAATCTCCACCAACCAGCGTAGAACGTTAAGTGCGCCCGCTATACGTGTCAGCCGGGGAGAAGGCGGCGAGAGGGGGCCGACAAACCACGCTGGCACAGGAGGTGATACATGGGCCCCCTCCCAAGTCTGGTTGAGCCAGCCACGGTTGCCAATCCTTATCCGGTGTACCGCCGGCTGCGCGAGGAGGACCCCGTACACTGGGACGACGAGCTGCAGACGTGGGTGCTGGCGCGATACGAGGATATCGAGGCCGCGCTGAACGATCGACGACTTTCGTCCAACCGCCTCAAGAGCTTGCGAAATGTAAGCTCGCCTGAAGTTTCGGAAACCGCTCGGCAAGCGATCGAAGCCACACTCTCGATATGGATGTTGTTCCTGGACCCGCCCGAGCACACTCGCTTGCGAAGCCTCGCCAACAAAGTTTTCACCCCCCGTGTGGTTGAGAACCTCAAAAGGAAGATCGAAGGCATCGTGCGCGAGCTGCTGACTCCTGCCTTGCCGGCTGGCCGCTTGGACGTGATCCGCGACTTCGCTTACCCCCTGCCTGCGATCGTCATCGCCGAGATGCTCGGGGTTCGCCGCCAGGACCGCGAATTGATCAAACGCTGGTCAGGTGCTCTGGCGACGTTGCTCGGCAGCGCGGTTTGCGAGCCGTCGATCGCGGAAAATGGGGCTCGGAGCATCTTGGAGTTCCGCAGCTATCTGCGAGACCTTGTGGACGACCGCCGGCGCCGGCCGCAACAGGATTTGATCACTGCCGCGCTCAAAGCCGAAGACCAGGGCAACCTGCTGAGCCATGATGAGCTGCTGGCCAATTGTGTGCTGTTACTTTCGGCGGGACACGAAACCACCACCAACCTGATTGGCAACGGCGCCCTGGCGCTGCTGCGTCATCCAGAGCAACTTCAAAGGCTCCGAGCCGAATCCGGACTCATCAAGACGGCCGTCGAAGAGTTGCTCCGCTTTGATAGCCCGGTTCAAGCCACCGGCCGGCTGGTGACGGAAGACCTCGAACTCGGTGGTCGAACTCTGCGGAAGGGACAAGCTGTGCTGCTACTCCTGGGGGCCGCGAATCACGACCCCGCCCGCTTTCCCGACCCTGACCGGCTCGACCTTGCGCGGACCCCCAATCATCACGGCGCCTTCGCCTTTGGTCCGCATTACTGCCTGGGGGCCCCACTCGCGCGGCTTGAGGCCCAGATTGCGATCCCAGCGCTTTTTGCGACTTTTCCGGACCTTCGTCTCCCCACCGCCGAGGTCGAATGGCACGAGAATTTCGTTCTTCGCGGGTTAAAGGCTCTGCCCGTCAGTTTCTCAGCCGCAGGGACGGCGTGAAACCGCGCGACCATCGCGATCTGCCGGTAACCACACTCGACGTCAATGGTGGTTCGAAGCTCAATCTGACAGGGCCGCTGGAAGGTGGGGTTCAGATTTCTGCCGGGCATGGTGACGGGAGGTTCCAGCCCATGTCGACTGCACGGCCAGAGTGGGATTACTAGAAGCACGAGCCCCGCTGGCCCGGTTCCAGTTCTACTCCCCCGAACGCCCTCCAGCGTGGCAATACCGGGCCTCCTCTGGCGACATTTCGGCCTCGATGGCGCTGCCTGATCGACCCTTCATCCGCGCATCCGGAGTATAATGTGCGCTTCGGAATCCGCCGGATCAGCAGCGTCGCGATTACGGCCAGTGGTTCCCACCGCGCTTTCTGCGCTTGGGCAAGTCCACGAGTAGCTGAATGCGCCGGATGTGGATCGAAGAGGAACATCAGGGAGGGGCAAGTCCGATGAGGAATTCACAGTTTCCCGTTTCAAGCTTCCGATTTCTAGTCTGTTATTTCCGATGTCGAACTTCCGGTGGCGGGGCGAGAATCCTTCTGGCCGTCGGGATGCTGACCGCGTGCGCGGCGGTGGCGCCAGCGCAGGACATCGCCTCCTTCGAAAAACGCGTGACGGTCAAGGTCCTGGACAACGGGCTGACGGTGCTGGTTTGCGAGCGGCACGAAGCGCCGGTTTTCTCGTTCTTCACTCACGTGAACGTGGGCGCCGACCGCGAATACCCCGGGATCACCGGCCTGGCTCACATGTTCGAGCACATGGCCTTCAAGGGCACCGACAAGATCGGGACGCGCGATTATGCCGACGAAAGGGTGGCGCTCGAAAGCGTCGAGAAGGCCTACCACGCATACGACCAGGAGCGCCGGCGGGAAGTCGGACGCGATGAGAAGAAAGTGGCCGAGCTCGAGAAGGCCTGGAAGGACGCGATCGCCGCCGCCGACCAATACGTGAAGGAGGAGGAATTCGGAGAGATTGTGGAGCGGGAGGGCGGCGTCGGATTGAACGCCTTCACGGATTCCGACGAGACCGCCTACCTCTATTCGTTCCCGTCCAACCGCATCGAGCTCTGGGCCTACCTCGAATCGGAGAGATTCCTTCACCCCGTGATGCGCGAGTTTTACAAGGAGCGCGACGTGGTGTTTGAAGAGCGGCGCATGCGGACCGACAGCGACCCGACGGGCCGCCTGATCGAGCAGTTTCTCGGCGTGGCGTTTCTCGCGCACCCCTACGGGCGTCCCGTGGTGGGGTGGCCGTCCGACTTGCAGTCGTTCTCGGCGACCGACGCGCAGAACTTTTTCGATAAGTATTACGTGCCTTCGAACATGGTGGTCGCCGTGGTGGGTGACGTGAAGACGGCTGAGGTCTTGCCCGTCCTCGAAACATATTTTGGACGCCTGCCCGCGCGTCCCAAGCCCGAACCGCTGCGCACGGTCGAGCCTCCACAGCACGCCGAACGCGAAGTGGTCCTGCGGGAGGCGAGCCAGCCGTTTTACGTCGAGGGATATCACAAGCCGAGAGCGGATGATCCCGATGAGCCTGTGTTCGACGCGCTGCAGGACCTGATGTCAAGCGGCCGTACTTCGCGGCTCTATCGGTCGCTCGTGCGCGACAAAAGGATCGCGGCGTTTGCCGGCGGGTTCAACGACTTTCCGGGCACCAAGTATCCTGACCTCTTCGTCTTCTTCGCCGTGCCGACGCCGGGTCACACACCCGAAGAACTGCGCGACGCGACCTGGGCCGAAATCGAGCGGTTGAAGGAAGAGGACATCACCGACGATGAGCTGAAGATGGTCAAGACGCGCGTCAAGGCGGACCTGCTCCGGTCGCTCGCCAGCAACGCGGGGCTCGCCAACCAGTTCGCCCTGGGGCAGGCGCTGTTCGGAGACTGGCGCTATTTCTTCCAGGAAGTCGAGCGCATCGACAAAGTGACTAAAGCGGACGTCCGGCGAGTGGCCAACAAGACCTTTGTGGCCGCCAATCGCACGGTCGGCATGATCGAGTCCACCGAGATGGCGGGCGCGTTCGGGAAGGAGGGGAAGTAATGAGACCACGACGGAGCTTGATTCCCGCTTTGGCGGTCACGGCGGCCATTCTCTCCTGCGCGTTCGAGGCGCGCGGCCAGGCGACGGACTGGAAGGAGATCAGTATACCCCCGCTGCACGCGTTTCATCCTCAGGAGCCGCGCCGCTTGGCCCTGCCGAACGGTATGGTGATTTTCCTGCAGGAAGATCACGAATTGCCGCTCGTGCGGGGCATCGCCCGCATTCGCGGCGGGTCGCGAGAGGAGCCGGCGGACAAGGTCGGGCTGGTCGAAATCTATGGCCAGGCGTGGCGCACTGGGGGCGTCAAAACCAAGACCGGCGATGAGCTCGACGATTACCTGGAGGCGCGGGCGGCCAAAGTCGAGACCGCCGGAGGCGCGGATTCGACGACCGTATCCTGGGACTGCCTGAAGGAGAACTTCGACGACGTTTTCAGAGTGTTCATGGATGTGCTGCAGCAGCCTGAGTTCCGCGAAGACAAGATCGACTTGGCCAAGAAGCAGATCTCGACCGGCATCGCGCGGCGGAATGACGACCCCATGGGGATCGCGCGCCGCGAGGCCGCGAAGCTGACCTATGGCTCGAGCTCGCCCTACGCGCGAGTGGCCGAGTACGCTACGGTGGCGGCTGTCACTCGCGAAGACCTGCTCGACTGGCGCCGCACCTACGTTCATCCGAACAACGTCATTCTCGGCGTGGTGGGAGACTTCGACCCGGCTTCGATGGAAACGAAGCTCCGGCAGGCCTTTGCTTCCTGGCCGAAAGGTCCCGCAGCCAAGAAGGCTGAGGTTGCCTTTGCCGGCCCGAAGCCGGGGGTCTATTTCGTTCAGAAGGACGACGTCAACCAGAGCAATATCCGCATGGTGCACCTCGGGACGACCAAGGACAACCCGGACTACTACGCGATCGAAGTGTTCAATGAGATTTTCGGCGGCGGATTCACCTCGCGCCTCTTCGCCGACGTGCGGACGAAAAAGGGACTCGCCTACGGCGTGGGAGGCGGCGTCGGCACGACTTACGACCACCCGGGGATATTCCAGTTGGCGATGGGGACCAAGAGCGGGACCACGGCCGCGGCCATCGACGCTCTCTACGAGGAGATTGATGGGCTCGAAAAAAATCCCTTCACTGCTGATGAGCTGAAGAAGGCCAAGGACTCAATTCTGAACTCTTTCGTTTTCAGCTTCGACTCGAAAGAGAAAGTCCTGGTGGAGCGCATGGCGTACGAGTTCTACGGTTACCCCGCGGACTTCCTCGAGCGCTA
>QHZK01000104.1 GCA_003224635.1 Acidobacteriota bacterium
CCAGAACTCGGACAGCTTCCCGGTCAAGATCGGCGACCTGTCTGTCCTGCCGAGGGTCCGGTACGTCGTAACGCTGGACTCGGACACGCAACTGCCGCGCGGGACCGCGCACCGGCTGATCGGCACGCTGGCGCACCCGCTCAACCGCGCCGTCGTCGATCCGGTGACCAACACCGTGGTGGAAGGTTATGGGATTCTCCAGCCCAGGGTAGGGATCAGCGTCCATTCCGCCGGCCGCTCGCGCCTCGCCAACATCTACTCCGGGCAGACGGCATTCGATATTTATACCCGAGCCAGCTCGGACGTCTATCAAGACCTGTTCGGGGAGGGAAGTTTCACAGGGAAAGGGATCTATGAGGTTGACGTCTACCAGCGCGTGCTGGCGAAGAGATTCCCTTCCAACGCCATTCTGAGTCACGACCTCATCGAGGGCGCCTACGCCCGCGCCGGATTGGTCTCGGACGTCGAGGTGATCGACGATTATCCATCACACTTCACCGCCTACAGCCGGCGCAAGCACCGGTGGGTGCGAGGAGACTGGCAGATCATGCTGTGGCTGCTGCCGCGAGTGCGCGACTACTTTGGCAGGATGACGCCGAATCCGCTCAGCGTGATCTCGCGCTGGAAGATCCTCGACAATTTGCGGCGCAGCCTGATTGAGATGTCGACGTTCGCGCTGCTGCTCGCGGGCTGGTTCTTCCTGCCCGGAGGTCCGGAGCGCTGGACGGTGGCCACTCTGGTGCTCCTGCTGATTCCCGCCTACGCCCAACTGCTGCTGGCGCTCGCGAGGCTCGGCCGGGTCGAGAATCTGGCGGGGTACCTCAAAGAGACCGGCGCAGCGTTCGTAACCGGGCAAGTCAACGCTTTCTTCATGCTCGCGTTCCTTTCTCACCAGACGCTGATGACGCTGGACGCCATCGTTCGGACGGTGGTGCGGCTGGCGGTCACGCGGCGGAGGCTGCTCGAGTGGGAAACTGCGGCCCAGGCTGAAACGGGGGCCGTCCGGAGAACTCCCGTTGATCTCTACCTCGGCTGGACTCCGTGGCTGTCGGCGGTGATTGCCGCCGCTCTGGCCGAATATCGTCCAGGAGCTTTGCCCGTTGCGTCGCCCGTGTTGGTCCTTTGGGCCTGCGCGAAGCCCCTGTCACAATGGCTGAACAGACCCTTGCTCGCCGGAAAGACGGCAATAACAGAGGAAGACGAAGCGGTCCTTCGCCGCGCGGCGCTGGGGACCTGGCGCTTCTTCCGCCAGTTCAGCAACGCGGATGCGAACTGGCTGGTTCCGGACAACGTGCAAGAGGAGCCGCCCGTCGTCGCGCCGCGCATTTCACCGACGAATTTAGGATTGCTCTTGGACGCACGGCTTGCGGCCTGCGAGCTTGGATATCTGACGCCGTCGGAGTTTGTCGGCGAGACCGAAAAGAGCCTGGCGGCTGCAAGGCGTCTCCCGCGATACAACGGCCATTTCCTTAACTGGTATGACACGCGCACGCTTCAGCCGCTCGAGCCGCTTTTTGTTTCGACCGTGGACAGCGGCAACTTGGCCTGCTGCCTGTGGACCCTGAAACAAGGCTGCCTCGAACTGAACAGGCAGCCGCTCTTCCGCGCCGTCTTGTGGCGCGGCATCCGCGATCACGTGAGCTTGCTGGATGAAATTGCCCGCGCCGCGGCGGTTCCAGCGGACGCCGTCCGCGCCATCGAAGGACTCCGGCAGCGAATGGACTCGCTTGGGGAAGAAAGCGCCGCCTGGATACGGGACCTGCCAGCGCTCGAGCAGATGGCGCTGGAAGTCGAAGGGACCCTGGCGAATAGAGGTGCAGAAATCGAGGAGCTCGAGTGGTGGGCTGCCGAGACTTCCGCGCGGCTGCGGGCCGTGCGCAACACGGTGGAGAGTTTCACCCCGTGGCTATTGCCGGTGCACCGGAAGGTCTTCCGACAACTGGAGGCGGAGCCCGAAAAGCCCGAAAAAGGAGTAGAGCACCTTACGCTGGAGGCGTTGCCGCCTGTCCTTGCCGATCTTGACGCCAAGCTGCAGCGTTTGTCGGAAGATGCCTTGGCGGACCAGGCGACCGGGCTCGCGGCCCGGTCCTTGCGAGAACTGCTGCCGGCGTCGATGCGCGAGGCGGAAACCTTCTCGGAGAGGCTCGGGGCGCTCGCGGCGGAAGCGGACGGGCTGGTCCGTCAAATGGACTTTGGGTTCCTCTACAACAAGCGCAGGAAGGTCCTGTCCGTCGGCTATCACGTCCGATCGCGGCGTCTGGAAGCGAGTTGCTACGAGCTGCTGGCATCCGAAGCGCGAGCGGCCGCTTTCGCCGCCATTGCCAAGGGCGACGTGCCTCAAGAAAGCTGGCTTCATCTGGGGAGGACGCACGTCCTCTGGAAGGGAGAGCAGGTACTGCTCTCCTGGAGCGGGACGATGTTTGAGTACCTGATGCCGGCGCTCTGGATGAAGAGCTACCCGAATACCATCCTGGACCGAAGTCTGCGCGCCTCGGTGCGCTGCCAGCAAGAAATAGCCCAGCAAAAAATGGGAAAGAGCAAGCGCATCCCGTGGGGAATATCCGAAGCAGCATCGAGCAAGAGAGACCCGGCCGGCCATTATCAGTACGAGGCGTTTGGGATACCGGCCCTGGCTACCAACCCCGGCGCCTTAGAGGCTTTTGTGGTCTCGCCTTACGCGAGCTTCCTCGCCCTGGCTGCGGATGCATCGGGCGCCGTCCGAAATCTCCGTCGCATGCAAGAGATGGGCTGGCTGGGCCGGTTCGGTTTCTACGAGGCCGCCGATTTTGAGCCGTCGGGCGCGATTCGCCCGGAGGGATACGAGCTGGTGCGTTGCTGGATGGCGCACCACCAGGGAATGAGTCTGCTGGCGGCCTGCAATCTGCTCGCTGACTCAACCCTCGAGGACCTGTTTCACGCCGAGCCTTTGGTTGCCGCAACCGAGCGCCTGCTCCACGAGAGATTGCCTCTCGGGGTCCGCGTGGAGTCTGCTGACGAACCTCCGCGCGGCGAACGCACCGCCACCCGAGAGACGCGAGCCCGGAAACTGGATGCCATCGAGTATTCACAGGACGCTCACGGGGAGAGGGCAGCTTGCGATAACGCTGGTGTCCACGCAGGAAGGCGAATCTGATAGACTGGAAACGCGCATGCTCGAACCAACGGACCGGGCAGCGATCGCCAGCAGGAGACGAGATATGATTTCCGATCAAGCCATTCACGATGCCCCGCCCAATGTGTATCCCCAGCCGCGTAACTACACGGGCGCCTTCGTGGCGGTTTCGATGTTTCTGGCTTTTCTCTTTGTGGCTGACTTGTACACTCTGAACAAGCTGAACGCATCGCGGCGCTCCCAGGAAAACCTGCGCTCTGCCTTGGGCCAGGAAATCAAGGAGCTCAAGAACAGGAACGAGCAGTTGACCGCGAAGTTCTCCCTTCTCGAAGACAGCCACGCGCGTCAGATCGGAGCGCTGCGAAAAGAGCTCGACGCGGCCGCCGAGCGCCTGGGATCATCCACGGGCCAGGTGCTCGACCGGGCGCGGGTCATGGTGGCCGGCCTTCAGAGAGACCAGCAGAGGCAGGCTGATAATCTGGAACAGCAGCTTGCCCAGAAGGCCAGCGCGAATGACCTGGGCGAGCTGAGCGAAAACGTCTCCGCCGCCGAGGCGGAACTCGGCACGACGAAGAGAACGGTCGACGTCCTGGCGAAGGACCTGGGCATGGCGCGCAGCGAGCTCGGGACCCTGATTGCGACCAACAGCAGTGAGATCCGCGCTCTGCGCGATCTCGGCGACCGCGACTACTACGAGTTCACGTTAGGCAAAAACCAGATAAGCCGCGTCTCGGGTATTATCTTGGTCCTGAGGAAGACCAATGTTCGGGAGCGCAGCTTCACCCTGAACTTGATCTCGAACGATCAGGAAATCCGGACGAAGAACAGGAACATCAACGAGCCCTTTTACTTTTACGTGAACGGACTCAAGAGCCCGTACGAGCTGGTCATCAATGAGGTTGGTTACAACACGGTGAAGGGTTACATCAGCACGCCCAAAGGCGCAATCGCCGAGGAGAGCTCGAGTACCGACCGGGAGAGTTGAAGTTGAGGGCTCGCGGTGTATTGCGGCCCTCGAAACGGCCAAGACCCCTCACGCGGAACGTCCCTGAGAGAGAATGGACGCGGCGCGGCAGCCTTCGGGACAGTACGCTGGCCAAGCTAGTCGCGTACGCTTCGCGCCAGAACAGCAGCGGGCGAACGAGTTGAAATGAGTGAGCAGCTCCCGCAATTGGAACAAACTTTGGTTTTGCGGAAGACCCTCCACAATGAATAGCTCAAAGGCGCCGTAGCCACTAAAAGGGTTGAGGTGAAATCGCCGCGGAGCGTAAGCACGATCGATGCCGTCACCGCCCAAAGAAGAAGCTGAATCCATAGAAGCAGCTCGATCCAAAAAAAGCCGGCACGCCTCTCCTTAGGATCGCCTGCCGTTCCACATTTGTTGCAATACATTGTTGATTGCCCCCCGCTCGATGGCTCCCCAAGCGACGCGTGCCCGCCTGCCACCGCCAAATTCGACACCAAGGCCGCGGCGGGATTCAAGCGGTAACTCGCGTCTGAATCGCGCCGTGAGCCGCGGCGTGTTACTGCCCGGACGATTTCGCCGCTGATTTGCGCCTGGCCTGGACAAACTCCAGGCTGTATACGCGCCGTGCGATTAACATCGAGATTCCGGCCAGCAGCATGCCCGCCGCAGCGAAATGAGATAGTTGTATAAGGTCCGAAATGGCTTCATTCATTGTTGTTCTCCGCCTATTCCACGAGCAAGTTAATGACCAAAGTATTGGCCAAGACGTTACCCCAGGTCCCCGACCTTAACCGCCTGATTCTACGATGAGCTCTCCCGAGACCAAGTGACCCCGAGCCCGCCATGCCGGCCCCGCCTGCCCCTGGAACGCCCGCGCCTGTCTCCAAACCGCAACCAGCGCCTGTCCTCGATCAGCCCGCATGATCCGGCTGCCCAGCGCGCCGTCGAGGATTTCCATCGTTGGCTTGCCTTCTCTTTCTTGAAAACGAGCCGAGAGCTCAATTTGTAACTCGTTGATTGTTAAGGGACAAATAATTTGTCCCACGCGTCCCATCTGTCCCCATTGTCCCATTTTAATGTGCTAATCTGGGATTGCGGAGCGGGCGGGCCTCGAACCTGGGGAACACCGCCCGATTGCGATAAGCTTCTCTCATGCGACGCGCTCTTTCCGCTTTGCTCCTCTTGCTCGTCGCCTCCCTGACGCTGGGAGCGCGGGCGTCCCGTTCGCTTCGCTCAGGGCAGGCTCGCCCGCCCTTCGGCGGCTCCGTGGGCGGCGCCTTCGACGTTTACTTCATCGACGTAGAAGGCGGGCAGGCTACCTTGATGGTCTCGCCCAGCGGCCAATCGCTGCTTGTCGATACCGGTTGGCCCGGTTTCAGCGGCCGGGATGCAAACCGCATCGCGGCGACCGCGAAGGCGGCTGGCGTGAAACGAATCGACTACCTGGTGATCACTCACTATCATCTCGACCACGTCGGCGGCGTGCCCGAGCTGGCCAAGAGAATCCCGATCGTTCATTTCGTGGACCACGGTGCGAGCGTCGAGGCCGATAAGAGCGGGAGCGAACTCTTCGCTGCCTACCGCAAGGCGCGGCGCAGTAGCCAGCACATCGTGGCGAGGCCCGGCGGCAGGATTCCACTGCGAGGGCTGGACGTCGAGGTGCTAACCGCGGCAGGCAAGGAGATCCGCCCTCCTCTCGAACGCGCCGGCAAGCAGAATGCCTATTGCGCCGAGACCAAGCTGCGAGAGGCCGATCCGTCGGAGAACGCGCAGTCCGTAGGCATCCTGGTGCGCTTCGCGAGGTTCCGTCTGATCGATCTGGGCGATCTGACTTGGAATAAGGAGTATGAACTCGTCTGTCCCCGGAATTTGGCCGGCAAGGTAGATGTTTACGTGGCCTCGCACCACGGGATGAACCTTTCGGGCTGCCCTGCGCTCGTGCACGGCCTCGCCCCGAGGGTCGCCATCATGGACAACGGCGCCCATAAAGGCGGCTCGCCCGAAGCGTGGCAGACCGTCCACAGCTCGCCTGGGATCGAGGATATCTGGCAATTGCACTACGCGATCGACGCGGGCAAGCCGAACAACGCTCCCGACGAGTTCATCGCCAACCCCGAGGAGAACTGCAAGGGCTACGGTCTCAAACTCTCTGCAAAGCCCGACGGCTCGTTTACCGTGACCAACGCGCGCAACGGATACACAAAAACTTACAAGGCCATGTAGGACGCGCGGACGGCGCAGTTCTTAGGGAAAATTACACAGGCAGCGCGCGGCCATTGGAGGCCACAGCAAATCTGTGGTATAGAAATCTCATGGCCAGACTAAATTACTGCTTTGAAAAGCTATCTGCGGGACTATTGGACATGGGTCGCGGTACCGACAGCCTCCAAGATAGGCTGTTGGGCGCCATGATGTTTAATTCGGCGGCGTGGGCACGCTCAGCCTTGAAGGTGCGCGCCAGCGCCCGCGGCTGCTCCAGAATTTCATCCATCATCAGCGACATAAGACGAATTATGAATGATGAATTATGAATTTTGAATTTCCAATCGGTCGGCTGCCAGCGCCCGCACCAGGGCGAGCGCGCCTTGGACGGCGGGCTTGCGCAGCAGCACGATTCGGGCGCGCGGCGCCCCCGAGCCCAGGTGGCGCGCGAAGCTGCGGCGAACGCTCAGGCTCGCCTGGAACACTCCTCCCGCGCAGGCGATGGGGACGGCACGGCGCCGCCAGCCGAAGCGCCTGACGAGGGCCAGGGCCAACTCTGCGAGCTGTTGGCCGGATTGCTCGCACAGCTCGCGGGCCACGGAATCGCCCTCGCGCGCCGCTTCGAGCACAAGCGGGAAGAGCGCCGCGATCTCGCGCGGAGCCAGAGGCCGCAGGAGTACGTCGGTCACATCTCGAAGCCCGAGCGCGCGGCATATTTTCGCGTCGAGCCGCGTGTGAGGGCCACGACCATCGAAGGCGCGCAAAGCCGACGCGATGGCCTTTCGCCCGAGGTCATATCCCGAGCCCGTGTCGTCAAAGAGAGCTCCCCAGCCGCCCGAGCGCAAGGCGCGGCCGTTCTCGTTGCGGCCGTAGGCGATGGACCCCGTCCCCGAAATCACTATGATCCCCGGTGAGTCGCCAATCGCAGCCTCGAGCGCGATGGCAGCGTCCGAGGTGAGCAGATGGAAGCGGGCGGGGATGGACTGCCGGAGCCACGCGAGCAGCCGGCGATGAACGGACGGCCGATCGGCGCCCGCCAGCCCCACGCACACGGCGTCAAGCGCGCGCGGCCTCAAGCGCGCCTGCCGGATAGCCCGCCGGGCCGCCCGAAGGAGCTCTCGCTGGGCAGCCTCAAACCCAACCTTGTGGGGATTCGAAGGGCCGGCCTCGGCTTGCGCGAGGACGCGCCCACGCTCGTCGGCCAGCGCAGCCGCTGTGCGAGTGCCGCCGCCGTCCATGCCGAGGAAATATGGCATCGCCTGAAGCCACGAACCCCGAGCGCCAAACCCCTTATAACACAGGACGCAATTTTTAGCGTAGCGCCGCCCTTCAGGGCGGCAGATGCCGGGCTAAAGCCCGGCGCCACGTCACAAATCTTGAGGTACTCACCCAATCCTGTTTTGACATTTGAGGCCCGGTCGTAAGAGAATCTTAATCCGAGCGATCGGCTTTAACGGCGCTGAGGAGCGCGCCTCTACAAGAATGGAGAGAGCTGATATGGCCGCGAAAAACGCCGTCCGCGGGAGCGGAATGGAACTGCGGAAAGACCCTATCACTCAGAGCTGGGTCATTCAGGAATACGAGCAGGTTAGTTGGCCGGACTTGGGTGCCTGCCCGCTGTGCCCGGGCCAGGAAGCCCTCTGCCCCCCGAACGTGTATGAGTACCCTTACGGAAATCCCAACTGGCAGGTGCGCGTGATTCCGCACCTGCGGCCGATCTACCGGATCGAAGGCAACGCCGAACGTCGCGGCCAGGGCCTGTATGACAAGATGCGCGCCCTGGGAGCGCACGAGGTCGTGGTGGAGCATCCCGACCACAGCCTGTCGCTGTCGCAGCAGAGCGATGAGCACGCTGCTCAGGTGCTGCGCGCGTATGTTTCCCGGATCAGCGACCTGAAAAAAGACCGGCGCTTTCGGTACGTCACCGTGTTTCGCAATCAGGGAGCCCTGGCCGGCCAGGACCTGGAGCACCCGCACTCTCAGATTACCGCCACGCCCTTCATTCCCCGCCGCGTCGGTTACGAACTGCGATCGGCCCAGCGGTACTTCGAGTTGAAAGACCGCTGCCTGTTCTGCGACATCGTGCAGCAGGAAATGAACCAGAAGGTGCGCACCGTGGAGTGGGACGATCTGTTTCTGGCCTTCTGCCCGTTTGCCTCGCGTGTCCCGTATGAGACCTGGCTCTTGCCTCTCGACCATCACGGCGCGTTCGAGGAGCACCTGGTGTCGTGGGACCAGCAATTGCGCCTCGCGCGCTTCCTGAAATCGGTCCTGCGCCGCCTGGAGTCGATAGCGCCGGCTTACCACCTGGTCCTCCACACGTGTCCCAATCTCAACGCCAAGTTTGAAAAGGCTGGCAATTGGCAGACGGTATCCGAGGATTACCACTGGCATTTTGAGATCCTGCCCGTGGTCGCGGCCACGTCGAAGTCTTACAGCTTGAAAGAGGTCTACTACAACTCTTTGCTTCCGGAGGTCGCCGCCGAGGAGCTGCGCAGCGTAGCGGTCGCCGTGTGAGCAGACGAGCAAGTACACTCAGTTGGGCAGTTCTCAGTTGGGCAGTTCTTCAGTCCTGACTGACAGACTGCAAACCTGATTTACTGAAAAAGTGATCTATACAGAGCGACTAAATAATTGCGCATCTCTCTGTAGCGGCGGTCTGCGACCGCCGGTTCGGCGCTCATAGGCGCCGCTACAACTTACGTCGTTCTGTCTAGTCACTCAATCTGGATGTTCCCAGAGCCGGTGCGAAGCTCGAGTCGGACGCCCCCCTGTCCCACCTTGCCGCGCAGCTCGCCGCGTCCGAACGTGCCCTGGAGGGTGATGTTGTGGCTGGTGGAGATACGGCCCGAGCTCGTGTGAGCGTCAACGTCGAAGGCAGCCTGGGATGGGACGCGCACGTTGAGGCCGCCCGAGCCGGTGTGCAGGCTCCAGTCGCCCGTGGGGTCGCCCTCGACGTGCCTGAGCCTGTGTCGACCTTGCCGTCACCGGGACCGCTCTGCTCCAACCTCACGTCTCCGCTGCCGGTCGAGGCTACAAAGCCTCCGGCAATGTCGGTGGCGCGGATCGGCCCGCTCCCGGTCTGGGCGTGAAGGCGGCCCTTGACCGAGCGGATTTCAATGTTGCCGGAGCCGGTATGCGCCTCGAGCTCATCGCCGATGTCCTCAATCCTCAAGTTGCCGGAGCCCGTGCCGGCTTTCACCGGACCGCGAAGCCCCGCGATCGACTGGCTGCCGGAGCCCGTGTGCGACCGCAAACGGGTCTCAGCCGGGACCACCAGGTCATAGCTGATGGACACGTTGCGCATCAGCTCCCGGTCCTCAGCGTGGCCGATCTTGACGTAGTTGCCGCTCTGCTCGATGGGCGGATTGGATTCGAGGTACCGGACTTTCCTTTCCGCATCGTCGTCGCTCGAACGCCAGCCGCCGCTGCTCGCCCGAATCGTTCCACGGATGCGGACGGTCGAGGAA
>QHZK01000586.1 GCA_003224635.1 Acidobacteriota bacterium
TGTTGACACGGTCTACGCCGAGGCCAATGTGCCTGAAACTGACCTATCCAAGCTCCAACAGCTCACCGGTGCAGAGCTCGAAATCCCAGGGAGCGACCGGAGAAAAGCCCTGGGCCGCCCCCTATCGGTTGGCCGAGTCCTCGATCCCGCCTCTCGCACCGTCAGCGTCATTTACCAGGTGACGAATCAAGGCCACAGACTGGCAGTGGGCCAGGCTGTGTTCCTGCGTTTGTTCACGTCCAAGATCAGTGTGGCTCCCGCAGTACCTGAATCAGCCGTCGTTGATGATGGTGGACGTCCCGTAGTGTTCGTGCAGCTTGAAGGAGAGAAATTTGCGCGGCGCCCTGTCACGCTTGGAAACCGTGAATCCGGCTACGTGCAGGTGTTGGAGGGCGTCAGACCCGGCGAGCGCGTCGTGACACGAGGCGCCTACCTGATTCGTCTGGCGGCTATGTCGAACCAGATTCCGGCACACGGCCACGTCCATTGATTGCTACGGCCAAAAGGACACCTAAATCATGATCGACGCCCTGATTCGTTGGTCCCTGCGGAACCGTACGGCCGTGATGGCGCTTGCCGCAGCCCTTCTCGCGTGGGGCGGGTACGCGATTTCGACCGTGCCCTTGGACGTCCTCCCTGATCTCACAGCTCCCACGGTAACCATCCTGGTTGAAGGGCGAGGCATGGCCCCAACCGAAATGGAACCCTTGGTCACCGTACCGATCGAGTCCGCCCTAAACGGGGCGCCGGGAGTGCGGCGCGTTCGTTCCGCTACCGCAGTGGGAATCGCGGTCATTTGGGTCGAATTCAATTGGGGAGAGGATATCTACCGCGCCCGGCAGGTTGTAACCGAGAAGCTCAACCAGGTCGGCTCGTCGTTGCCGCCCAAGGTCAGCCAGCCCTACTTGGCGCCTATGTCTTCCATCATGGGCGAAATCATGTTCATTGACTTGGAATCGGACCGGCACTCGCCGCTCGAACTCCGTACCGTCGCTGATACCGTCATCCGTCGTCGTCTACTGGCGGTGCCCGGCGTGTCGCAGGTCGTTCCCACGGGCGGGGGACAAAAGCAATATCAGGTGCTGCTCGAACCCCGCCGCCTGAGGGACTACAACCTTTCCCTCAACGAGGTGGAGGTAGCCCTTGAGCAGGCCAACCGGAACTCGTCGGCTGGCTTCAGTGTAGCCGGTGGCCAGGAGTATCTAGTTCAAGGCATCGGCCGCGTCTCGACTGAAGACGAGATAGGGCAAGTTGTTGTAGCAAACAGGGGCGCCCGCCCCATCTTGATCGGCGATCTAGGCCAGGCAATCCAGCCATCATCATCGGAATTCAGAAACAGCCGGGAGCGAACACAATCGAGCTGACCAGGACGCTGGATGCCACGCTGGATGACATTCAGCGCACGCTGCCCGCCGGCATGAAGATCAACCGCCACATCTTTCGGCAGGCAGATTTCATCGAACGGGCGTTGGATAATCTCACCTCGGCACTGCGCGACGGCGCGATCCTGGTGGTCTTGGTTGTGTTCGTTTTTCTGCTTAACGTGCGTGCCGCTGCCATCACGCTACTGGCGCTGCCCTTGTCACTCGTGGCGGCAGTAGTTGGCATGAAACAGTTCGGCTTTTCGATCAACAGCATGACCCTGGGCGGTCTCGCGATTGCCATCGGTGAACTGGTCGATGATGCCATCATCGACGTCGAAAATGTGGTGCGACGTTTGCGAGAGAACGCACAGCGCCCCGAAGGTAAACAGCTTCCAGCCTTGGAAGTCATCTACCGGGCGAGCACCGAAATACGCGGCTCGGTGGTGTTCGCCACACTGATTGTCGCCCTGGTCTTCTTGCCTCTCTTCCTTTTGAGCAGCGTGGAAGGTCGCCTCCTCCGTCCGCTGGCATTCGCTTACGTGGTGGCCTTGGCAGCATCGTTAGCCGTCGCCCTGACGGTGACGCCGGCGCTCTGCTCCATATTGCTTCCCAAAGCGCGGTCGGTGATGAGTGGGGTCGAGCCTTGGATCGTTTCAAGACTCAAGTCGGCATATCGGCCTTTACTTCGTTGGTCCTTGGATCACGTAGGCGTTGTCATGGGCTGCGCCGGCGTACTGCTTGTTGCTGCGCTCGCGAGCTTCCTCTTCATGGGCAGAGCCTTCCTGCCTGAATTCAATGAAGGTAGCCTCACGATCAGTGCGGTGACACTCCCAGGTACAAGCCTGGCGGAGTCCGATCAGTTGGGTCGAGCCTTAGAACGAGTGCTCCTGAGTGTTCCCGAGGTAGTCTCAACAGGGCGCCGCACCGGGCGCGCTGAACTCGATGAGCACGTGCAAGGCGTGGAATCCGCCGAGATCGATGTCGACCTGCGCATGCGCCAACGCTCCAAGGAGAAGGTCCTGGAAGAGATACGGCAGAAGGTTACCCTGCTCCCCGGGATGAACGTCTCCATCGGCCAACCGATCTCGCATCGCATTGACCACATGCTGTCGGGCACCCGCGCCAGCATCGCTGTAAAGATCTTCGGGGACGATCTCACGGTACTCCGCAACCTCGCCAAGGAAGTTCAAGCAGTGATGGCCGGGGTTCGAGGCGTGGTGGACTTGTCCATTGAGCAACAAACTAACATCCCAACCCTCCGCGTGAAGGTGGACCAAGCCTCTGCCGCACGATACGGCCTTCAGGGCGGAGAGACAGCCGAGATGATCGAGACCGCATTTGTGGGCAAGGAGGTTAACCGCGTCTTGGAAGGGCAGTTCAGCTTCCCCCTGGTGGTTCGTTACGAAGGTCAGCAACCTGGCGACCCGAGCGCCGTCGAGCACACCCTGATCGACACACCCTCGGGAGCCAAGATTCCACTCTCCGCCGTGGCTGAGGCCCGAGAGGACACTGGTCCGAACTTCATCATGCGTGAAGGGGTGCAACGCAGGATCGTGGTCCAATGCAATGTCGCCGGTCGAGACCTGAGAGGCCTCGTCAATGACATTCAGAAGAATGTAGCCGCCTCGGTGAATCTGCCTCAGGGCTATAGGATTGAATACGGCGGGCAGTTTGAAAGCGAGGCGGAAGCTTCGCGGCGGCTGCTCGTTCTCGGCATCATCGTTGTTGCTGGGATTCTGGTGATTTTGACGAGCGCGTTCCGATCCTTTAAGGATGCGTTGGTGATTATGATGAACCTGCCGCTCGCGCTCGTTGGCGGAGTGGTCGGAGTGTTTCTTTCGGGCGGCGTCCTCTCGGTTGCGTCGGTGATTGGGTTCATCACGCTGTTTGGCGTCGCCACGCGCAACGGGATCATGCTGATCTCGCACGTGAGGCACCTGATCGAGGTCGAAGGCGAACGCGATCTGCGTGAGGCGTTAATGCGTGGTGCGGCGGAGCGACTTTCTCCGATTCTCATGACCGCCCTGG
>QHZK01000105.1 GCA_003224635.1 Acidobacteriota bacterium
CGCCCGTGGCTACAAACCGGGAGCGGATTTACCAGGTGATGGGCGGGCAACTGCTCGCGCAACTGGTGGAAATCGCTCCGCTCGAGCGCCGGATGCTGGCGGCTGCCGCGCCCGGATACGGCCCGGGATATGGCCCCGAATACGGCGAAGAGGGCGAGCCGGCGGAGGAGCCTCCAATCGTTCGGGTCTCAGGATTCGCCTCGCGCCCGGAAGTGCAGAAGCTGAACCGCAACAACATCTACTTCTTCGTGAACCGCCGGCTGGTGCGCGACCGGCTGGTCCTTCACGCCATCACGGAGGCGTATCGCAATATTCTTCCCGGAGGCGTCTTCCCGGTGGCGCTCATCTTTCTTGAATTGCCCGCCGCCGAAGTGGACGTGAACGTCCACCCGTCGAAGATTGAAGTGCGCTTTCGCCACTCGGCGTTCATTCACGACTTCGTGCGCGACTCGGTCCGGCAGGCTTTGATTGCGGCGCGGCCCGTCGCCGCCTTCCCAATTGCCAAAGCAGCTCGATCCGGTCGCGCCGAGGACGAAGCTGAAATTGCGGAGAGGCTGGCTGAGGAGCCGCCGCTGATGGGAGGCGTTCCCCCACCGGCCAGCGTCGAAGCAGGAGCCCCTGCTCGCTACGGACAGGCGCGCTACGACTCTGCGGCGGGCGAGCACGATTCCGCCCCTCCCGCAACGTCGCCCACAATCGGCGGGCGAGAAGCTCGCGCTCCCTTCCGCCTCTCCCCGCCCCGGCCCGAGCCGCACACCGGCATTCTGCCGCTGGGCGAGGCCGCGCTTTCGCTGTATGCTCCTGCGCAGCCTCGACCGCCGTCGGTTGAGGCGTTCAGCAGCGTCGTGCCCATCGGTGGGAGCGCCGGACCGGCCGGAGCGGCCGGACCAACCGAAAAGGGTTGCCCCGCTGCGTCCTCGGGCTCACGTTCGTCCGTGGCGCCGCTCACCGCCAGCGCCGACGAGTTCCCGCTCGACCTCCGCCCGCTCGGCCAGGTCCAGGAGAGCTTCATCGTAGCCACCAACGCCGACGGGCTGTGGATCATCGACCAGCACGTGGCCCACGAACGTATCCTGTTCGAGCGGCACCTTCGCCTGTGTCGCGAGCGGAAGGTCGAAGGGCAACGGCTTCTGTTGCCCATCATCGTGGAGCTGAAACCCGAGCAGCAGGCCGCTTTTGAGGACATCGCCGGGGAGCTGGGCGCGAACGGCTTCGAGGTCGAGCCCTTCGGGCAGCGCACGGTCGCGATCAAGTCCGCTCCGGCCGATATTCCCGCCGACGGCACGCAGCGTCTGCTGCTCGAAATTCTGGACGGCGTGGGACCGGAAGCCCGAGCCATCTCGCTCGACGAGTTGCGCGCCCGCATCGCCGCCTCCGTCTCCTGCCACGCCGCCATCAAGGTCAATATGCCGCTCGAGCGGACCAAGATGGAATGGCTCCTTAAGGAGCTGAGCCTTACCGAATGTCCCATGACCTGCCCGCATGGCCGCCCCATCGTGCTGCGCTATTCCCTGAAGGAAATTCAGAAAGCCTTCAAGCGCCTCTAGCAGGTTCCAGGTGTCAGGTTCCAGGTGTCAGGCTTCAGAACATTCTGAACAAGGGGTAGCCTTCGAAATACGGCGGGCGGATTCCGTCTGTCGTTCGCTCTTCATCCTTCATACTTCACCCTTGTGATTCCTAGCCAACTTTCCAGGCGCTGACCTAGCCGTTCGGGTGATGCGGCGCGACTTCTCTCGGCGCTATTCTTGGGCTCAGGCGGGACGAACCAAGATTCCGCCACATCAAACAGGCGGAGGCATGGCATGGACACAAAGTCTTCTGAGGCCGTCAGCCCGTTGCTCGCGCTCTCGAACGATCTGGCAGACGCGGTAGAGCGCGCGGGGCGCAGCGTGGTCGCGGTGAACGCGCGCCCGCGCACTCCCTCGAGCGGAGTCTACTGGCGCGAGGGCGTAGTGGTTACGGCGGACCACACCGTGAAGCGCGACGAGGAAATCAGCATCACTTTCCCGGACGGCCGCGCTGCGCCCGCGACGCTGGCCGGCCGCGACCCGAGCACCGACCTGGCCGTGATCCGGGTTGAGGCAGCATCACTGCCCGCTGCCGAAATTGCGGATGCGTCGTCGCTCCAAGTCGGTCACATGGTCCTCGCGGTAGGGCGGCGAGAAGGCCAGGGCGAGGCCGACCCAGGCAGCCTCGGAGCGAGCCTGGGTGTGGTCAGCGCGCTCGGTGGGAGCTGGCGAACGTGGCGAGGCGGCCAAATCGACCGGTTCATCCGGCTCGACCTGACGATTTTCCTCGGCTTCTCCGGCGGCCCGCTGGTGAACGCCCAAGGCCGCGTCGCCGGCATCAACACGACCGGCCTCTGGCGAGGCGCCGGGCTGGCCATTCCGGCCTCGACGGTCGATCGAGTGGCGCGTGAACTTCTGGAAAAGGGCCGCATCGCGCGCGGCTATCTTGGCCTGGGCATGCATCCTGTGACGCTCCCGGAGGCCCTCCAGCGCCGGCTGAGCCTGCCCGCGGGCGGCGGCATGATCGCCTTCGCGGTCGAGCCCGACGGACCCGCCGAGAGGGCCGGCGCGCTGCTGGGCGACGTGCTCGTGGCGCTTGACGGCAAGCCCGTAAGCGACGTGGGCGACGTGGGGGCCATATTGGGCGGCGAGCGCGTCGGTAAGGAGATCAGCGCCCGCTTCATCCGAGGCGGTGCGCTGGTTGAGCTCAAGATTACCGTGGGTGAGCGGCCGATGAGGGAGGCATAACATGATCGTGATGGAAAACCAAGCGGCAACAAACTCCTTGAGCCTCTCGGACGACCTGGCGGCCGTAGCCGCGCGCCTGCGCCGGTCAACCGTGCTGGTGCGAGGGCGCGGACGCGGCGCCGGGTCGGGCGTGATCTGGCCGGGCCGCGGTCTGATTGTCACCAACGCCCACGTTGCCCAGGGTCGGCGCTCGAGCGTCGGGCTCTCGGACGGACGCTCGCTCGATGCGGTGGTTGCGGCAAGGGACCCTTATCGCGACCTGGCCGCGCTTGCGGTCGACGCTCAGGACCTGCCAGCGGCGGACGTGGCTGACTCTGATCGACTGCGCGTTGGCGATCTCGTTCTCGCGGTCGGCAATCCTCTGGGCATGATTGGCGCGCTCGCGACCGGGATCATCCACACGACCGGGGCAACCGGGGCGAGCAACGGGCCCGGCGGGCAGCGCTGGATAGAGGCCGACGTGCGGCTCGCGCCCGGCAACTCCGGTGGTCCGCTCGCCGACGCTCGCGGGCGGGTGATCGGCATCAACACCATGGTGGCCGGCGGTCTGGCGCTGGCTGTCCCCAGCAGTGCAGTGACCGAGTTCCTCCGCGGCGCCGGCGAGGAACACGGCCGTCCTCGTCTCGGCGTGACCATCGAGCCCGTGCTCGTGCCGCGAAACAGCGAGCGACTCCTTGGTCTGCTGGTGCTGGAAGTGGAGCCTGGAAGTCCCGCTGAGGCGGCAGGGATCGCAACCGGCGACTTGCTGATCGGCGCGGGCGGCCGGTTGTTCGACGGACCTTACGACTTGGCTCGGGCGCTACGCAACGCCGACCCGGCGAGCGGCGTCGAACTCGATCTCATCCGCGGCGGCCGGCGCGCGACTCGCGACGTGCGCCTGCCCGTCCGGCCTGTTACGTCAGAAAGGTAGAGACGGCCTGCTTGGCCGGAGGCCCTGTAGTGGCGGTCTACGACCGCCGATGCCATTCAAACGACGGCGCTCATAGAGCGCCGCTACAGCGGAGCAGATTTGATACGCGTGCTGGTGGGTGCAACCTCCGCGATTGTGCGCGCGGGCCTCGAGTCCCTGGTTCGAGAGAGCCCCGGGACGGCGCTGGCGGGCGGCTCGTCGAGCCTCGCCACCGTGGCTCGGCAAATCGAAACCCTGCAGCCGGACGTGCTACTGATCGAGCTCGAGCGCGACGCCGAAGAGGGCGCGGCGGCCCTTTCCGCGCTCGGCGGCCACGGCAGGGCGGGCGGCGGGCCCGCGATCGTCGTGCTGGCAGACGACCCTCAAGGCGCGTGGACTGCCGAGGCGCTGCGCTCGGGCGTGCGCGCCGTCCTGCCGCGTGAGGCGACGCCGGCAGAGATCACAGCCGCTCTCGAAGCGGCGGCGGCCGGGCTTGTCGCGCTACACCCCCACGCCATGGATTCCCTGCTGCGAGCCCAACCCCATCGAGCCTCGTCTGAGGGCGCCATGCCCGCCCGTCCGGGCCAGGCGTTGACGCCGCGCGAGACCGAAGTGCTCGGAATGCTGGCCGAGGGGCTGGGCAACAAAGAGATCGCGTGGCGCCTGCAGATTTCCGAGCACACCGTGAAGTTTCACGTAGCATCCATCTTGAGCAAGCTCGACGCCTCCAGCCGCACCGAGGCTGTCACCGTGGGGTTCCGGCAGGGTCTGATCATGCTGTGAGGGAATTATGAATTATGAATCCCCTTTGCAGCCACGGTTCGTGCTTTCCAACAGCACGCTTTTCCCGTCTTACGGAATTCATGATTCATAATTCGCTATTCATAATTCATAATAGCGGGCAATGGCCGATCCCCTGTTCATTGCGATTGACGGCCCTGCCGGCGTAGGCAAGAGCACCGTCGCTCGGAAGCTGGCGGAGCGCCTCGGCTTCACGCACGTGGACAGCGGGGCCACCTATCGCGCGGCCGCGCTCAAGGTGCTCGAAAGCGGCGCGTCGCCCGACGACGAGCGGGCCGTGATCGAGATCGTCGCCCGCGCGGACATCCGGCTGGTCACCGACGGGCGGCAGGCTCGGGTGCTGCTCGACG
This sequence comes from Acidobacteriota bacterium, assembly GCA_003224635.1. GTDB lineage: Bacteria > Acidobacteriota > Terriglobia > UBA7540 > UBA7540 > QHZK01. The sequence continues at coordinate 4,797 of QHZK01000105.1, forward strand.
GCCAGGACGTCTCGAGAAGAATCCGCAAGCCGGAAGTCACGCTGGCGGCCTCCAAGGTCTCACGCCTTCCCGAGGTCCGGCAGAGACTGATTGCCCTGCAGCGCAGCGTCCCAGTCGGTCGTGGTATGGTGATGGAAGGGCGGGACATCGGCACCGTGGTCTTTCCCGAGGCGCCCCTCAAGATTTTCCTCAGGGCCGACCCCGAAGAACGCGCTCGCAGAAGACTGGGCCAGGAGAGGGAAGAAGGACAGGCGCGAAGCCTTGTCGAGACTGCTCGGGAGATTGAGCGGCGCGACCGGCTGGATTCGGAGAGGAAGGTATCGCCCCTGGTCGCCGCGCCCGACGCCTGCCAGATCGACTCGACCCGCCTCACCGCAGACCAGGTGGTCGAACAGATCGTCACTTTAGCACGGGAGAAAAAGCTTATCTTGTAAAACGGATCGACAGCGGACAAGTGCAAAGGACAAGACGTCAGGTCCCTCCATTTTTCTGCTGACCCTTGATAAAGCGATCAACTGTCAGAATCAAGCTATCAACGGCTACGCGCATACTTTCCAATGCATGCTGAAGGTCCACCTGATTCTTGAGTAGAACTCCTTGATTCTCGGCAAGCTCCTTCATCCTATCAGAAACATCAGCCAAATTACGCTCGGTCCGAGCTTGCATAATTCCATGAACCAGGATGGAATCAGACAACGGGCCCAACTTGGCCTCAAGAAGCGCCACTCTTTCTTCGAGGGTGGCCATCGTCTCCCCCCTATCTAAACCTTGCTTGCCGCAACCCTTTATGACCGCCCGCCGTTGTTCATGGAGGCGAGGAACTGCCCGTTGTTATTGGTCTTGGAGAGCTTGTCGATGATGAGTTCCATGCTCTCGACCGGGGAGAGCGGGCTCAGCACCTTGCGCAGGACCCAGATGCGGTTGAGCTCGTCCTTGGGCACCAGCAGCTCTTCTTTGCGGGTGGCGGAGCGATTGATGTCGATGGCGGGGAAAACGCGTTTGTCGACCAGCTTGCGGTCGAGGTTGATTTCCATGTTGCCGGTGCCCTTGAACTCCTCGAAGATCACGTCGTCCATGCGGCTGCCCGTATCGATGAGCGCCGTGGCGATGATGGTGAGGCTGCCGCCTTCCTCGATATTGCGCGCGGCCCCGAAAAACCGCTTCGGACGCTGCAAGGCGTTCGAGTCCACGCCGCCCGAGAGCACCTTGCCGGAGGGAGGGACCACGGTGTTGTAAGCCCGCGCCAGGCGGGTGATCGAGTCGAGCAGGATCACCACGTCGCGCTTCTGCTCGACCAGCCGCTTGGCCTTTTCAATCACCATTTCCGCCACCTGCACGTGCCGGGCGGCGGGTTCGTCAAAGGTCGAGCTGATCACCTCGCCCTTCACGGTGCGCTGCATGTCGGTCACCTCCTCGGGGCGCTCGTCGATGAGCAGGACGATGAGCGTGATCTCGGGGTGATTGGTGCTGACGGAATTGGCGATGGTCTGGAGCAGCATCGTCTTGCCGGTGCGCGGCGGGGCCACGATCAGCCCGCGCTGGCCCTTGCCGATGGGCGTGAGCAGGTCGAGCACGCGCGCCGAGACGTGGTCCTTGCCGGTCTCGAGACGAATCCGCTCGAGCGGATAGAGCGGCGTCAGGTTGTCGAAGAAGATCTTATTGCGCGACTCGTCGGGCGGCTCGAAATTGATGGCCTCGACCTTGATGAGCGCGAAGTAACGCTCGCCCTCCTTGGGCGGCCTGATCTGGCCGGAGATCGTGTCGCCGGTGCGCAGGTCGAACTTGCGGATTTGCGACGGCGAGACGTAGATGTCATCGGGGCCCGGCAGGTAGTTGTAGTCGGGCGCCCGCAAGAACCCGAAGCCGTCGGGGAGGCACTCGAGCACGCCCTCCGAGAAGATCAAGCCGCTCTTCTCGGTCTGCGCTTGCAGGATCTTGAAGATCAGCTCCTGCTTGCGCATCCCGCTCGCCCCCACCACGCCCAGGTCCTTGGCGATCTGGACGAGCAAGGCGATGTTCATGTCCTTCAGCTTGGCAATGTCGAGGACTTCGCCTTCCTTGAACTCGATCACTTTTTCTTCTTGCACGTCTTCCTTGTTTTTGGCAGGCATATGGTTATCTCTTTTTGCGCGCTCTTCTTGCGCTTCTCCTTGTTTTCTCAAGTGCCCCTGCTCCTGTTTCTTAGGGTGCACTTCTTCCTGTTTTCTGGCAGGCACGTTGGTATCTTTCCTCGGACGCGGGCCGCGCGCAGACGGCTTCGGCGGTCCGTCCTCCCTCGGCGCTGACCGGCGCTCCTTGGGTTGGGCGTTTTCGTCGGGCTCGTTAAGCAAGGTCGGTGGCACCTTGAGGTTCCACACTGGGCAAACCAGCGGCAAGAAAGAGCGGCGTTCTTGGGCGGTTTCCGGGTTTCTTTAGGCCTGGGCTTGTCCGGATAGACAGGATCATGCGGCCCCACCTGAACAACTGCGAGTGCCTTGGCGCGCACACGCTACACGTTAACTACCGCCTCTTCGTGTAAATAGGAAACTAACTGTACGTTTAGATGTCGTTTTGTCTCGCTGTTTTCCGACTGCTTGGATGCGACTTCCTCGGAATAGGTTTCAAGCCTTGGCGCCGGTGGACGGCGCGCCGACCCGCGACGACAACTACCCACCCGCACTGCTTGAGTTCCTGACCGACCCACACATCAAATCCAGTTCCTGCGAGGGCTCCGGAAAAATCTTTCGGGACTCTCTCATTCGCGTGTGGCGGCGGTCTATGACCGCCGGTCGGCGTTCATTAGAGCGCTGCTACAACTCAATTGGCCAATTGCGTACGATCTTCATCGGCGACCGAAGGCGCCGGGGTCTCGAGCGTTCCTCTTTCTTCCGCCAGGGGCTGCCGGGGCTCAATCCCGCGCTCCAGAGCGAGGTCCAACACCTCGTCCATGTTGTCCACGAAGCGGATAGCCAACTCCTGCTGAATACCAGGGGGGATCTCTGGCAGGTCCTTCTCGTTATCGCGCGGCAGGACCACCGACTGGCTTCCGGCGCGATGGGCGGCAAGGACCTTCTCCTTCACGCCGCCGATGCCCAGCACTTTGCCGCGAAGCGTGATCTCGCCGGTCATGGCCAGGTCGCGGCGCACCGGGATTTTGGTCAGCGAGCTGATCACCGCTGTCGCCAGGGTGATGCCGGCGGAAGGACCGTCCTTGGGGATCGATCCCTCGGGGATGTGGATGTGAATGTCGACGCGCCGGTAGAAGTCCGCGTCCAGCCCCAGGCGCGCGGCCCTCGAGCGCACGTAGCTCAAGGCGGCCTGCCCGGACTCTTGCATCACGTCTCCAAGCTTCCCAGTGAGGGTCAGCTTGCCCTTGCCCGGCATGATGGTGGCCTCGATGTGCAGGATCTGCCCGCCCACCTCGGTCCAGGCCAGTCCGGTTGCCAGACCGACTTCGTTTTTTTCCTCCGACCGGGTGTCCCGGAATTTGATGACGCCGAGATATTCCTTCAGGTCCTCCTCTTTGGCCGTAACCTCGAGCCCCTTGCCGTCCTTGACGACCTTGCGCGCCACCTTGCGGGAGATGTTGGCAATCTCGCGCTCCAGATTCCGGACGCCGGCCTCGCGCGTGTAGCCGCGAATGATGCCGGTGATGGCGTCATCCGTCAGCGTCAGATTCTCGGGTTTCAGTCCCGCCGCCTCGCGCTGCTTGGGCACCAGAAACCGCTTGGCGATTTCCACTTTCTCGGGCTCGGTATAACCTGAGAGTCTCAGGATCTCCATGCGGTCCTGGAGGGGCTGAGGGATGGTATGAGTCACGTTGGCCGTGGTAATGAAGAAAACCTTGGAAAGGTCGTACTCGACGTCCAGGTAGTGGTCCATGAACATGTGGTTCTGTTCCGGATCAAGCACTTCGAGCAGCGCGGCCGAAGGATCGCCCCGGAAGTCCATGCTCATCTTGTCGACTTCGTCGAGCAGGAAGATCGGGTTCACGGTGCCGGCCTTCTTCATCATCTGGATGATCTGGCCC
>QHZK01000106.1 GCA_003224635.1 Acidobacteriota bacterium
ACAGCAATAAGTCCCATACAAATCCATATGCGACCGACGCGCCTCGCCTGTACGACAGCCAAGGCCAATACCGGGGTCGTCTGAGCAACAATCCGTATGAACCGGATTCTGTGGCGAATCCTTATGGTCAATACGGCAATCCCTATTCTCCAAACAGCATTAACAACCCGTACGGGGCCGGGAATCCATACAACCCAAATCCGATTTATGTAGTTCCATCTCGCTAGGGCGTGCCACGCCCCCACGAATTCGTTAGGTACCGGACGCTGGTATGCCACCACACTTCAGGGAGGCATTGTCAATGAAACCAGAAACCGCAGAGAAGGTTAAGTATGGAGTTTGGGGCCTGATTATTGGGGCAGTCATCGCGATGACCATCGGCTTCCAGTGGGGAGGATGGTCAACCAGGGGCACTTCCCAACAGATGACCGACGCGGCGCTCTTAACGACTCGGGCGGCGATCTGCGTTGCCCAATTTATCAAGGACCCGAACTATAAAGCGAGACTCAAAGAATTGAAGGCGTCAAATTCCTGGCAGAGAACTGAATTCGTTGAAAAAGGGGGCTGGGATAAGATGCCCGGGGAAGAAAAGGCTAGCTACACTGTAAGCCGAGCATGCGCCGACGGGCTTGAAGTTCTGATCGAGAAATAGGCTAGGGTTCAATGGCCAGGTTGCGCCAATTCTCCGGTGTGCGCTCAGGCCTGGGGCGCGGTTAGCCACGACCTCGTCACCAATCAATTTCACCGTCATCGATTCAGGTAAAACAGTATTCTGCTCCAGACGTCCAGCAGGACGCGCACCTGGACCTGAACTGCGCCTGGTACGCCGACATCCTTCTGACTCTGACACAGCAGGCCGCGGTCGAGTAAGGCCGGGTTTTGAAGCTGCCTCACTGCTCCGCCGGTGAAGGTCCGCTTCTGGCCGATAGCGGCCATTGAGTGTCGGAGCGCCAGACTTGCGTAGAACGTGACGAGAACGTGTGGGTCCTGGCGAGCCTCAGCGAGCGTTGGCGGGTGAGGGCGGGCCGTTAACGTTTCGATTTAAAGGCCAAACTTCAACTCATAATCTCTTGCTCGTTGGTTCGATTCCAACCCAGCCCATTCGAAACGGCGTAAATTGGCGTCTCAAGACCTCAAGAACCGGCCACCTGGCCGGAGTCCGTTCATCTTTGGGTCCACGGACCCGTGTTTCTCGGCACGCATGTGCCTCCTGCAAGAAGACTGGCGCTGCCTTGGCGAATCGCCGGGACTAAATTTCATACCTCAAGGAGAGAAATCGTGAAGACCACAAATTTCCACGCAACTCGTTCCGTCATTCCGTTGGTTGCCGTACTTGTGCTGTTCAGCGCGCCCGCCGCATGGGCGCAGGAAAAACAGAAATTGAGCTTCAGCGCAGCCGCCGGAATTTCGAAATATGTGCAGCAGCATACGATCGCCGCGGGCGACGTCCCAGGTCACGAGGTGAGGATCTTCGAGCTCGTCCGGACCTTTCCCAAGGATGGGCCGCTCATCGGCGGCGTGCGGGTCAAGGAGTCGCGCGCGGTGGGATGCTCGGACTACACGGACTTGAACGGGCCGGCGACGACATACACCACTTATGTCATGGACAACGGCGACAAGATCTTCACTCGCTCAAACATAGTAGCGCACGCGGTGGTCGGTGCGGATGGCCAGAAAAAGGGGGCGACGAACCTAGTTTCCGGCCCGATCACTGGTGGCACCGGAAAGTTCATGAGCGTTCGCGGCACGTTCAGAAACCAGTCCTCGTTCGATCCAAAGACGGGAGTCAATCAGTCGAGGTTCGACGTGGAGTACTGGATGGAAAAATAGACAGAGCCAGGGAGAGCAATGGGCCGCTCAGGCGGCCCTTTTATTTGCCTGACTCGCGACCGTGTAGCTCATTTCTCTGGCTCTGGGCGAATTAGACGCTGGTAGAGTCCGCTTCCGACCCAAAGCGGACGTTAACGATCTGAGCGCAAGAACGTTGGCTGGTAGCCCGTAGCCCCGCGACTAAAACGCGCCTATGCTGCAACCCGCATGTTGTTTAGTTCGAGGGAGGGGTCGGAATGAACAAGCTACTCGGCATCGCCGTCCTGGTGGCATTGCTCTTTGCCGCACAATCCGCTGCCGCGCAATATCCGAGCAAGCCGATCCATTTGATCGTTGGATACGCTACTGGCGGTGGAGTGGACGCAATGGCCAGGCCGCTGATGGTGAAGATGCAGCCACTGCTCGGCCAGCCGATCATCTTAGACTACCGTCCAGGCGCGAACGCCACCATCGGTGCCCAGGTCACGGCGAGCGCGGCGCCGGACGGTTACACGCTGCATATCATCGATACCGGGCCGATGGTCATCGTGCCTCACGTACTGAAGGTCGCCTACGACCCGATCGCCAGTTTCACGCCGATCGGACTTGTCTGCAACGGCGGCATCGCAGTCGTGGCGCATCCTTCCTTTCCGGCGAATTCGCTTCAGGACCTGATCGGCCTTGCCAAGGCGCAGCCTGGCAAGATCAGTTACGGCACTTCGGGCATCGCCGGCGCCGGCCACATGGCCGCGGAACTGCTCCAGCTCGCGGCGCAGATGCAAATCACACATGTGGCCTACAAAGGCGGTGGCCCGGCAATGACCGATCTTCTCGGCGGCCATATTCCGCTGCTCTTCGCATCGATGGGCACAGCGGTGTCTCATATCAAATCGGGCAAGATCAAAGGGCTTGCCGTAACCTCCGCGACGCGCGTGCCGGCGATTCCGCAAGTGCAGACAGTCGCCGAGCTCGGCTTTCCAGGGTTCGAGGCGGTGACCTGGTTCGGCCTGGTCGGCCCGGCGAAGCTGCCAGCTGAGATCGTCGCGAAAATCAATCAGGCACTGAACAAGGCGCTCGACGACAAGGGCGTTCAGGACGCGATCCGCAACATCGGGTACGAACCGTCGCCGGTTTCGCCGGCGCTGTTTGCCGGCCTGGTCCGCGACGACGTCGAGAAATGGCGCAAGGTCGTGCGCGAGGCGAACGTGCGGCCAGAATGACCGGGATCAGTGCGGCTGGACCTTGGCTTCGTTTTTGATCGTAGTAGGCTCGTCAATTCGAACCGTCAGCAACGCCCAGACCTGCGCCTCCGGCCAGCCGTCTGCATAAGGGTCACATATGCGGCCCGCCGCTGATTCCCGACATTAGCCAGCGAATGTCCGCTTCTGGCCGTAAGCGGCCATTAGCCGAAACGAGTTGAAACCCTAATGCCGCTGCTGCGGTTGTGCGAGTTGCTGCCTTGACGACAGTTTCCTGGCCCTCGAACCAAATTGAGATGCCCAGGCCGCGGCCGTCAAGCCCTCAGACTAAAAAGGGGCACTTACCATAAAGAAAAAAGCCCCGGTCGCTAACGGGTAGTGCCGGGGCATGTGCTGCTTCGAATGAAGGGGGAAAGGGAAGCAGCGTCGTCAACATTAACGCAACTAGCTGTCGCCGCGCTTTCAACGAATCGCACCAAAGTCTAAATACCGCAGCCCGTGCTGCGTGTCTCTCGTGATCTTCACGGTCTTGCGGTTCAATAGCTGCGCTTGAGAAGCTATCCACGATTGACCATGGTAGTAGAGGGGCTCTACGATCTGCCTTCGTCTACCGTCGGCGATCGGACGATTGAGCGCCCATCAGGCTGGTCGTGGTGACTGCGCAGCGGGTTTGGGGCGAGGACGACCCGGACGGCCACGAACTGAGGTTTGCGAAACCCCTTGTAATGTACGGTTGGCGTGCGGGGATCTGGTGCAAAGTCTTCACAACCCTACATCGCATGTGGTTTGAACAGGCAGAGCGCGCGCGCATACTTAAGGCATTGGTCGTCGTGCCTGCGACGGCCGCCCTATGGAATTCGTTCATGGCGCGCATGGTCAAGTGCATCAAGCTCGGCCGCGAGGCCGAAGCGCTCGATTTTCCGCCCTATCCCGGCGAGCTCGGCAAGCGCATCTTCGATAACGTGTCGAAGGAAGCGTGGCGGCAATGGCTCGAGCACCAGAAGATGCTGGTGAACGAGAATCGGCTCAACCTCGCCGACAAGAAAGCGCGCGACTACCTCGCGCAGCAGATGGAGAATCATTTCTTCGGCAGCGGCGCCGACGTTGCCTCCGGCTATGTCCCGCCGTCACAGAAGTAGGCCGTGGCGCCGCGCGAACACGCCCCGAATGGCCGCATGGACACCAATACGCCACGACCCACCGAAATCAAACTGCGCCAGAAGTCGCGGCTGATGGAACTCGTGTTCGCGGACGGCAGCCGGTTCGAGTTGAGCTACGAACTGCTGCGCGTGTATTCGCCTTCCGCCGAAGTGCGCGGCCACGGACCCGGCCAGGAGGTGCTGCAGGTCGGCAAGGGCGACGTGGATATCTCGACGCTCGAACCGAGCGGCAGCTACGCAGTGCAGCCGACATTCTCCGACGGGCACAGCACGGGCATCTATTCCTGGGACTACCTGTACTGGCTGGGCAAGAACCGCGATACGCTGTGGCGGCAATACCTCGAGCGCCTCGCAGAGGCCGGGGCGAGCCGCGAGCCGGGCCCAGCGCCTTTCGAGCAGCGGCCGAAATCAAAATAGCTGAACCATGTTGTCCCAGGTTGCACCACTTCCTGCGCCAGGAGCGACTGGCCCCTTCAAGGTCGTCCTCATAAACGCCTATGAGCTGGGGCGGCAGCCGTTTGCCCTGGCGGAGCCTGCCGCGTGGCTGAAGCGCGAGGGCTTCGCGGTGACCTGCCTCGATCTTTCGCTGCAGAAGCTCGATCCCGAAATCCTGGAGCATGCGGACCTAGCGGCTCTTTATGTGGGCATGCATACCGCCACCCGGATCGCGGTGCAGGCTCTGCCCCGCATCAAACGGCTCGCCCCAAAGGCCCACCTCTGCGTTTTCGGGCTCTACGCCCCCATGAATGAGGCGCTGCTTCGCAGACTGGGCGTGGGCACCGTGCTGGGCGGGGAGCTGGAGCCCGCGCTAGTTTCCCTTTGTCAGCGACTGCGGGCCAATGGAACGGTGATGATCCAGAGCGAACCGGTCATCAGCCTGGGCAGGGTCCCGTTCGTGGTGCCGGACCGCAGCGGCCTGCCGAAGCTCTCTCGCTACGCCCACTTGGTGCTGCCGGACGGATCTACCCGCGTAGCCGGGTTTGCCGAGGGCAGCCGGGGCTGCAAGCACCTGTGCCGGCACTGCCCCGTGGTCCCGGTGTACCAGGGGAAGTTCCGCATCGTTCCGCCAGACGTGGTGATGGAGGACATCCGGCAGCAGGTCGGAGAAGGTGCAACCCATGTTTCTTTCGGCGACCCGGACTTCTTTAACGGTCCCACCCATGGCCTCAGGCTGGCGCGCGCCTTGCACGCAGCATTCTCCGACGTCACCTTCGATGCCACCATCAAAATTCAGCACATCATCGATCACGCCGAACTGCTTCCCGAGCTGCGGCGCAGCGGGTGCCTGTTCATCACCTCCGCAGTGGAAGCTGTAGACGACGATATCCTGCGCCATCTCGCCAAGAACCATACCAGCCGGGACTTTGACCGGGCGGTGGCGCTCACCCGCGAAGCCGGCATCGCGCTCGCCCCGACGTTTGTTGCCTTCACCCCCTGGACGACATTGGAAGGCTACATCGCCCTGCTGGAGCGGCTCGTGGAACTGCAAATCGTGGAAAGCGTGCCCCCGGTGCAGCTCACCATTCGGCTGCTCGTTCCCGAAGGCTCCTATCTTCTGCAGCTCCCTGGCTTTAAGGAAAAGCTGAAGACCTTCGACGCCGAGCTCCTGGGCTATCCCTGGAGCCATCCTGATCCCCGGGTGGACCGTCTGCAGCAGGACCTGCAAGTCTGGGTGGCCCGATGTGAAGCGGAGGATCTCGCGCGCCGGGAAGTGTTCGACAGCATTTGGCGCATGGCCCATGAAGCTGCCGGGCGCCCGGCGTCAAAGCTCGCGGGCAATCTTGGAGCTCCGATCCCCCGTCTGTCGGAACCGTGGTACTGCTGCGCCGAGCCCACCGATCAGCAGCTCCGGTCCTTCTGATACGGCCGATTCAATGAAGCGCGTCCTGCTGCTTCTGCCCACCACTGGCTACCGCAACAACGATTTTCTTGCGGCCGCGAAAAAGCTTGGCGTGGAGATCGTAGCTGCGGCCAATTACTGCCACCAACTGGCCCCATCCTGGGGCCTGGCTCCCATCATGGCGCTTCATTTCGACCGGCCAGAGCAGGCGGCGGACACCGTTCTGCGGGAGATCGGCGGCAATCTGGACGCCGTACTGGCGGTAGACGATTCTGGAGTCGAGCTTGCGGCGCTGCTTTCGGAGCGACTTGGCCTGCCGGGGAATCCCGCCCACGCGGTGCGCCGGGTGCGTGACAAGCTGGCGTTCCGCCGGCTGCTCCGGGAACGGGAATTCCTGTGTCCCGAATTCCATCACCTGCCAACCGGCGAAGACCCCCGGAAACTGTTTCCCGAGTTGAAGTTTCCTGTGGTGGTGAAGGCCCGGCGTTTGTCGGGGAGCCGCGGCGTGATCCGTGCCGACAATTCCGAAGAGCTGATGCGGGCCGTGAACTGGGTGCGGGCCATCCAGTCCCGGGCCGACCGGGACGCCCAGGACCTGGGCCTCATCATCGAGGACTTCATTCCGGGGCGCGAGTACGCCCTGGAAGGCACCCTGGAACGGGGGGAGCTCACTACCCTCGCCTTGTTCGATAAGCCCGATCCCATGGACGGGCCCTACTTCGAAGAGACGCTCTATATCACACCGTCGCGGCTGCCGGAGGTGCTCCAGGACTGCATCCATGAGGACGTCGCCCGGGCCTGCCGCGTGGCCGGGCTCGCGGCTGGGCCGGTCCACGCCGAAGTGCGGGTCAATGACCAGGGTGTCTGGATTCTTGAGGTCGCGGCCCGCTCCATCGGGGGCTTATGCGGGCGGGTGCTCACCCATTCCCTGGGCATGAGCCTGGAGGAGCTGATTTTGCGCCAGGTGTTGGCAGAGGAACCGCTCGCCATCGCCGGCGAGGGCGGCGCCGCGGGAGTCATGATGATCCCGATTCCACGGCGCGGCATTTACCATGGGCTCGAAGGCCTGGCCGCCGCGCAGTCGGTACCTGGCGTCACCGGGGTGAGCATTACGGCGGAGCCAGGCCAGATCATTGCGCCGCCTCCCGACGGGGCGAGCTACCTGGGGTTCATCTTCGCCCGAGCGGATAGCCCCGCGGATGCGGAAATGGCGCTGCGCATCGCTCATCGCCGGCTGCACCTCGATATCCGCCCCGAATATCCGGCGACGGTAGCGCCTGCCGCCGAGAAGCCGTGAGACTGAATCCGCAAGACCTGCGATACATCGAGGGTGACCGCCGTTCGCGATGCTCGATTTTGGCTGCGGGCCCGGACGCGACCTCAAGGCGCTCGGCGAACTCGGTCACATCGCGGTAGGTTTAGAAGGCGCCGCGCGCTTGGCCTTCATGGCGCGCGCACGTTAAACCTGATCAATCGCTTTTCGCAAAGGAGGCTTCATGCGATTTAACGTCATTGCACTGTCTGCTACAGTGGCATTGTTTTGGGGTGCGGCGATCCTTGTCGTTGCCTCCGCAAACTTGATCTGGCCGACTTACGGACGCGCTTTCCTCGAACTCGCCGCCTCTATCTACCCGGGCTACCATCCCAGCCCCGCTATCGGGTCGATCATTACAGGAACACTTTACGGGTTGGTGGACGGGGCAATTGCGGGTGCCGTGTTCGGCTGGCTCTACAATTTGCTGTCGCGCCAACTCCCGAGCTCGGCAGCCTAACCGCGCAGTTGAGAGAGACGCGCGGTGAAAGCTGCCGCGGGCGCCCGCCCGGCGCCGTGGTGATGGTCGCGCGCCGCGGCAAGCTTATTTGCCGTAAGACCGCTTGTGTGCCGGGGCTCGCAGCCGCGGCCAGGATCGAACATAGCGAGAAGCACCGCCCACCGACCCGAAACACGCTACGCGCTTCGGCAAACGGGAACGTTAGCGGAAGTCCGCTCCTGGCCGTAAGCGGACGCTTCAGTCGGATTGAATCGGGGCGTTGACATGGATCAAAGCGGGTCGTGGATCCGCGGGTAGCGGATAAATGGATATTCGAACGAAACTTTCCCGCAACGCAGCAATGCTCGTTTGCAGTGTGACGCTCGCCGGCTGCGTCGGCGTCCCGGTCGAAGAGCTGCTCGCCTCGACCGCGATCGTCGCCGAGCTCCAGCGTGAGAACGGCGCGCTGGTCGAAGCCGCGCGGTTCTCCGCGGGCCGCGCCGGCGAGGCGCCGCCCGGCGGCTGGGACCCCTTCATCGTTTCGCCCTTCTCGACGCGCACCGAGTATCGCCTCGTCGAGAGCGACCTGAGCGTGGTGCTCGAAGCGCGCGCGGATGGCTCGGCCTCGGGGTTCTACCGGCGCATCCGCATCGATCCGACGCGCTATCCGGTCGTCGAGTGGCGCTGGCGCGTCCTGCAGCCGCTGGCGGGCGCCGACCCTCGAGTCCCCTCGCGCGCGGACTCGGCGGCGCGCCTGGTCATCTCCTTCCATGGCGACGTGACCCGGCTCGACTTCGTCGAGCGCACCACG
>QHZK01000107.1 GCA_003224635.1 Acidobacteriota bacterium
AGCGTGGTCGCTCCATTTTACAAGACGCACTTCTTTGACCCCTCAGGTGGCCGGGTCGCGGTTCGGCTGGCGGAATCGTTGGGAGTAGGGGTCCTGGAAGGCTTTGTTTATGGAGTTGTGGTCTGGGGCATTGCGGTGTGGATTTCCCATACTGCGCGGCGTACGGCGTTGGAAGTGTAAAGACTGAAGGATAAAGTGTAAAGGTTAAAGGATGAAGGTTAAGGGATGAAGATCCGGCCTGATGCTGACCCTTGGCGTCTTGATCTTTATCCTTCACGCTTCGGACCCTTCACCCTTTCTTTACTGGCTCTCGATCAGCTCCTTGTAGAGCTTCTCGTAGCGCGGAATGATCTTGGTGCTGCAAAAGTCGAGCAGCGCGCGCTCGCGGGCGGCGCGCCCCATGCGTTCGCGAAGCCCGGAATCGGTGAGGATCTCGAGCGCCCGAGCGGCCATGCCTTTCACGTCGCGCGCCGCTACCAGATAGCCTTCCACCCCGTCGCGGATGACTTCGGGCAGGCCGCCCACCCTCGAGCAGACGGCCGGGACTCCGCAAGCCATGCCTTCGAGCGCCGCCAGTCCAAAGGACTCGAGGTCGCTCGGCAACAACAGCACGTCCGCGCAATTCAGAAGGTTTTGCACCTGGCTTTGTTTGCCGAGGAAGATGACGTCGCGCACCAGGTTCTTGTCTCGCACCATCCATTCCGCGATCGTGCGGTCGGGGCCGTCGCCGATCATGAGCAGCTTGGCGGGTATCTCCCGCCGGACGAGCTCGAAGATCTCGACCACGTCCGGTATGCGCTTCACGGGACGGAAGTTTGAGAGGTGCGCGAGGATTCGCTCGTCGTCTCTCGCGAACTCCTCCCGGCGACATCGCCCGTCCGCGGGCTGAAAAACATCGCAGTTGACGAAGTTGGGGATCGCCTCGACGGGGCGCCCGATTTGAAACTCCTTCAGGGTCACCTGCTGGAGATATTCGGAAATAGCGGTCACGCGGTCGCTCTCCTCGATCGAGAAACGGGTGATGGGCAGGTACGAGCGGTCGCTGCCGACCAGCGTGACATCGGTGCCGTGCAGCGTGGTCACGAAGGGAAGCCGGCGCGACTTGGTCATGGCCCGCGCCAGGTAGGCGCTGACCGAGTGCGGGATGGCATAGTGGACGTGTAGCAGGTCGAGGCCTTCATTGGCCGCTACGTTGTACATCTGCGAGGCCAGCGCCAGCGCGTAGGGCGGATGGTCGAACAGCGGATAGTTCATCACCTCAACTTCGTGGAAGTGAATCCGTTCGGAAGCCTCCGTCATGCGCACGGGCACGGCGTAGCTGATGAAGTGGACGTCGTAGCCCCGCGCCGCCAGCTCCAGGCCGAGCTCGGTGGCCACCACGCCGCTTCCGCCGTAGGTGGGATAAGAGGTGATGCCGATTTTCATAACCGCGTCAATTCGCCGCCGGGTCGAGGGTCAGTTTCGCTGTAGCGGCGCTCTATAAGCGCCGTTCGGCGGTCGCAGACCGCCGCTACAGAGCCAAAAAATGGCCCCCCACCCGCCGCGGGCTCGCGCCGCTCGAAGCGCGCAGAATTCGAGCGGCGCAGACCTTCGGGTCTACGGCTTGTCGACCAGAACGATACTCCAGCCCTCGGCGTTCACGCCGGTCGCTCGCCTTCACACGTGCGCCTGGGACAGTCTTGACTGTAAACGTCTAAACCGTCAACGCCGAACTGTTCTTTACGAGGGAGGCGGAGACGCCTTCTTGTCTTTGGCAGGAGCGGCACCGAGCACCACGATCTGCTTGACGGTGCGCCGGTCGCCCCTCTGCTCGTAGTAGATGAGGACGTTGGTCCCCGGCGTGAGCCGGTCGAGCTTCGTTCTCCCGCCGTTGGCCGTTGCCACGCGGACCCCTCTCCGGAGCGGAAAGATTTCCGTATTCTCGCCCTGCACGGTATTCACATTCAGCAACTGGTGGTGCAAGTCCAAAGACTGGACGATGCCGCTAAAGGCCTGTTCGGCGGGCCCGCTGGTGATCTTGTCAAGCCCTGGGACCTTGTGTTTGTGTTCCTGCTGGGCGCGAGCAACGCAGGGCGCACAGAAGGCGGCCAAAACAGAACCCAGGATAAGCTGCGCGACGATTCGCAGTCCTGACTTCACCACCGAAGAAACGCCGCCCCGCAAGGCGTGAGTTTCGCGATGTCGGCTGGGGGATGCCATGAGCTTTGGAGGTTCGAAATGTGGAGCCGCGATGCTTGGCCGCTGGGACCCGAAGCCGCCTATCGCCGATCGGCAGCGACGGGTCCCGCTCCTGGTCGTGGTCGGACCTATTCATGTCCCGAGTCGGGCAAGAAGCCTTCGTCTCCGTTGCTCCCCTTACTATTGTCGTCCTTCGCCTCCGTCTGCTTATACATGTACCGCACGAACGACTTCATGATCAAGAGGTTTGGCTCCTTCGCGCGATGGACCTTGATGCAGTTCTTGTCGTACCACTCGATCACGCCGCGGATGATCTCGCCCGAGTCCAGCACTACCACCATCGGCGTGCGAGCCTGCATCTGCTTGATGTAGTAAAAATTCTCCGCGTTGGTCTGCTCGGGGGGAGCTGGTTTTTTCCGTGGCATGTTCCGCGCCCCCATCTGGTCCTGAATTTCGGACAGCGACGGACGGATTAGTTTTCGGTTCACTGGACCACGCTCCTTGCGCCCCAACCTGTGGAGCTGGATATTCGAATTCTTGCTGCGGAACGGCCCAACCGAGACAGCCTTCGAGACTCAAGCCCCTCAGTCTTACGAGAAAGTCAAAACCGGAAAATTAGCGGCTAAGACTGCAAAAAGCTTAGCATGCCCCGCCAGTCAATGCAATAAAGTTCGGAGTTTCTGAGTCCGGAGTTTCTCAGTCAACTCCGAACTGAATAGCTGCCTTTGGGAAGTTCGGAGTTTCCGATTCACCTCTCCGCCCTCAACCGCCAATACTGGCCCAGCACGGTCGCACACTCCCCCAGGAAAACGCTGTCCTCCTCGCTGAGCGCGTTCGCGCGCTCGCTTTCCACGTCGATGAGGCCGAGCACGGCCTGGGTTTCCTGATCGAGGACTGGAACGACGATTTCAGATTGCGTCGTGCTAAAGGTCGTCAGGTATCTCGGATCTTTGGTCACGTCATCGGCCAGCACGGTGTCGGCGGACCGCACCGCCTCTTCGCAAAGCCCCTGGCGGACGGGGAACTGCGGATAGGCGGGCTCGTCAGGCCCGCTCCATGACACAATGGCGATCCCTCCCGCGTTCACCCTGAAAATGCCCACCCACGTGTAATCGCGCGCACTCCGAATCAGCTCTGCCACGCAAGAAAACGCGTCCTCGGCGGCAGCAGGATCATCCAGGACGGCCCGGATCTCTTCTATTGCGGCAGGCTTCACTCGGTCGCTTCCCGCCTTGCGATTTCCTCCCTCTTCTCCTGTCTCACGCTGGGTCCTGCCTCATGCTGACCTCAATCGCCAGGGCATCCAGCCCGAGCTGCTGATTCACATTTCGGACTTGCAGCCGGTAGGCCTGGTCGAGGCCACTCTTGAGTCGCTCGATTCCCGCCAGCCCCAACTTCGACGCCCACGCCTTCAGGCGCGGGGCTAGGTCCAGGTTGACTACCTGCGCGTCCTCCGGAGTCTCCATAACATGCACGAGGTCCCGCAACAAGGCATAGCCGATGCTCAGCGTTTCCTCAAAGGACTCCCGGTTCTCGGTCAGCGCCTTGGTCGAGTCGAACACCATGGTCCAGTTCGGCCAGTTGGGCCGGTTCGGCCGATTGGGATTGTCCGGCAAGCCCGACCGAACCGGGGACGGTCCTCGCTGCCCCCTCGGGACCTCGCCCTGGCCGGCGAGACCGTCGAGGTAATCAAGCCAGGGACGGCGTCGCCGCTCAAACTCGGTCAAGTCAAGCGTCTTTGCCTTGGCGATGCTGCCCGAGGCGAGCCTCACGCCGAGCGGCAACTGGGCCCGGGGCAACCGCGCCTGCTCTTCCAGAATCCTCTCGATCACCGAATCCTCGACGGGCACGAACTGCACCCGGTTACATCGCGACCTGATGGTCGGCCGCAGCTCATGCGCGTTGGGGCAAGCCAGGATGAACGTCGTGGTTTCCGGAGGCTCCTCCAGCATCTTGAGCAGCAGGTCGACAGCCTGCCAGTGCACGGCCTGCGCCTGGTCGATGATGAATACGCGCCGCTCGAGCTCGAAAGGCCGCGTGTAAGCGACGTTCCGCACCTGGCGGATTTGCTCGATCAGGATGTAGCGCGTGATCGGCTCGATGAGCTGAAGGTCAAAGTACACCAGACCTTCGACTCGCCGCGCGGAATCTTTGATCTCCCGCCGGCGCGCCGCATCCTCGCGCGCCGCCACGAACATCTCTTCTGCCTTGCGACAACGAGCGCATTTTCCGCAAAAGTCGTCTTTGAGGCGCTCGCAGTTCAGGGCCTTCGCCAGCATCAGGGCCAGCGTCTTCTTGCCCACGCCCGCAGGTCCCGCAAACAGAAGCGCGCCAGGCACACGGCCCGCGGTCAGCATGCCTCGCACGCCGGCCATCGCCTTCGAGTTGCCCAGGAATTCGCTGAAGCCCATGTCTGCTATAGAGACTTCCGGCCGTCGGTCTTCTTTCGAGTGTGCCGCCTCTTGAGGAACCTGTCAACCGCGCTGGCGATCTCCCGCGCGACCTCGGCGACAGGCTGGTCGGCCCGGATCACTCGGACCCGCCGCGGCTCTTTCCTGGCGATGGCCAGATAACCCGCTCTGACGCGCTCGTGGAATTTGACGCCTTCGGCCTCAAAACGGCTGCCCCGCGAATGGCGGCGGTTTTCACGCCGCGCCGCCCGCTCGAGCGCGACTCGGGGTTCGACGTCCAGCAGCAGCGTCAGATCAGGTTGGGTCCGGCCACAAATGATCCGGTCGAAAGCCCGAACCAGTTTGGGTCCCAGCTTACGGCCATACCCCTGATACGCCACGCTGGCGTCATTGAAGCGATCGCTGACAACCATTTCGCCTCGGGCGAGCGCGGGCCGCACCACTTCCTTGAGGTGCTGCGCCCGAGCCGCGTACATCAGCGCGAGCTCGGCGAGGGGAGACAGAACGCCACCGTCTGCCGCATCGCCTTTGGGACCGGTGGCGCCGCTCTTCGTGGAGTCCGCCTTCGTGGAGTTGAAAAGCAGATCGCGCAGAAGAATGCGCCGGACCTGCTCGCCAATTCGAGTGCCGCCCGGCTCGCGGGTGGCGCGCACGCGGCAGCCCGACTTGCGCAGGCGCTCGACGAGCAGGCGCAACTGCGTGCTCTTCCCCGTGCCGTCGATTCCCTCGAGAGTGATGAAAACGCCGCGAGGTTTCAACGAAGTTCTCAGTTTATCCCAGTTTTCGGTTATCAGCTTTCGGTTATCAGTTTTCAGTTATCAGCCTTCAGTTATCAGTCTAAACTAGCAAGCGTCCTCATGCTGATCGGTTGGAACCAGTAACTGAGACAACTGAGAACTGAAGACTGATAACTGTTTATGATCGACCTAAAGGACAACATCGCGCGAGTGCAGGAGCGGATCGCTGAAGCGTGCCGACGCGTCGGCCGCCGGCCGGAGGACGTCAAGTTGGTGGCGGTCTCGAAGACCGTGCCGCCCGACCGCATCCGCGCCGCCTACGACGCCGGCCTGCGCGACTTCGGGGAGAACCGCGTGCAGGAGGCGAATGCGAAGCGCGCCGCGCTCTCCGATTTGACCGTCACCTGGCACCTCGTGGGACACCTCCAAAGCAACAAGGCGAAACTGGCGCGCGAGCTTTTCCACTGGGCGCACTCGCTTGACTCGCTGCGCCTGGCCCAGAAGCTGGACCAGGCGGCGGTCTCGAGCGGGGACCGGCTTCCGGTCTTGATCGAGGTGAACCTGGGCGAGGAACAGACCAAGTCCGGCGTACGCGAACAGGACGTGTTGCCGTTGGCCGAGCAAGTCAGCCGGCTTCCGACCCTCGAGTTGCGCGGCCTGATGGTCCTGCCGCCGTTCTTCGAAGACCCGGAGCAGGCCCGACCGTTCTTCGGCCGTCTGCGCGACCTGGCCAAAACGATTGAGGCTGCCAACTCGCCAGGGGTCTCCATGCGCGAGCTTTCCATGGGGATGAGCCACGATTTCGAAGTGGCTATCGAAGAAGGCGCTACCACGGTTCGCATCGGGACAGCGATCTTTGGGGAGAGGAAGTAGAGGCGGGGGCCAGGGATCAGGGGTCAGGGTCAGGATCGGAAACCATTGGGCGATTGAGTCATTGAGCCATCGGGCCATTGGGTCATTGCAAAAAACACTTTCAACTTTCAACTTTCAACTTTCAACTTTCAACTTTTGACTTTCGACTCTTTAGCTTCTCAATGACCCAATGACGCAATGGCTCGATTGCCGGAAACAAGCTTTCACATCGACGGGAACAGCGTATCCTTCTGGGTGCAGGTGAAGCCGCGCTCCTCGCGCCAGGGCCTGGAACTTGCTTCGCCCGGCGAGCTCTACCTGCGGATTCACGCGGCGCCCACTGAGGGCCAGGCCAACGAGGCCTGCGTCCAGTTTCTTGCGCGGCATTTGCGCTTGCCGCAAAACTCCGTTTCCATCCTGGCCGGAAGCCGGTCGCGGCGCAAGCTGATCCGCGTCACCGGCCGCTCGGCGCGCGAGACTGTCGAGCGACTTCAGACGCTTGTGGCCCTTGGGACAGAAAAAGAAAGCCCAGAATCGAAAGCCGGTAGAAAGAGAAGCCGCGAGCGGGGACGACTGACAACTGACAACTGACAGCTTCCTCATGCTCTACGCCGTCGTTCTCGTTCTGATTGTGCTCGCGCTGCTTGCGGTCAGCGTGAGCCGCTCGCGAAAGCTCAAGTCCCACGATGACTTCATGGTGGCGGACCGCAGACTCTCGGCGTGGGTCCTGGTTTTCACCCTGCTCTGCTCGTGGATCGGCGCCGGGAGCCTCTTCGCCGGGGCGGAGTTTGCCTATCGCCGGGGACTATCCTCGCTGTGGCTGCCGGCGGGCGGTTGGGCAGGGCTGCTGGTGGTCTTCTTCACCGCCGGCCGCGCCCGCTCCTTTGCCAGGTATACGGTTCCCGACCTGCTCGAAACCCGCTACGGCGCCGTGGCCCGCGTTTTCGGGACCGTCTGCATCATCGTTTCCTACACTGCCATCGTGAGTTATCAATTCCGCGGCGGCGGACGGATTCTGAATCTCGCTTTCGGCGTCGACGAGGCTACGGGCACCTTCATTCTGGCGGGATTCGTGATCTTGTTCACGGCGCTGGCCGGCATGTCCTCCGTGGCCTACACGGACTTGGTCATCGGGCTGGTGGTGACCGTCGGATGTATCATCGCTTTGCCCGCCGGGATGGCGCGCGCGGGAGGGTGGAGGGCGGTTCGAGGCGCGTTGCCCGCCAGCCACTTTACGATGCTCGGCGGGATGAGCTGGGGTGAGGCGCTGGGTTACTTTTTCCCGACGTTCACGCTCATGGTCGGCAACCAGACGATGTATCAGAAATTCTTTTCGGCGAAGAGCGAGCGCGACGCCCGCCTGTCCGTAGCGGGTTGGATCGGCGGGACGGTGGCGCTCGAAACCATTATCGTTCTGCTCGCCATGGTCGGAGGCATTATCTCTCGCGGCCAGATCGAGTCCGGCGCTCTGCCCGCTTGGGGGATTATCCCCTATACCGCCCGGCACGGCATGCTTCCGCTGATTGGGGCGATCTTTCTCGGCGCGGTGTTTGCCAAGGTGCTCTCGACGGGCAACAATTACCTCTTTTCCCCGGCCACCAGCGTCGTGCACGACGTTTTCCAGCGCTTCTTCATGAGACGCTCGGGCGACCGTTCACTACTGCTGATGTCCAGGACCACGGTGGTCGTTCTGGGGCTGCTGGCGCTGGCGCAGAGCTTCCAGCCCTCGATTCTGGCAACCGCGGTCTACGCTTACGACGTTTACGGCGCGGGAATCACTCCCGCGGTGGTTGCCGCCTTTTTCTGGAAGCGCGCAACGACGGCGGGCGGTCTGAGCTCGATCTGCGCCGGGACTCTGGTGGCGGTGGCGTGGAAAATCGGCCGCTATGAAACGCCGATGATTTTTCCCGCCCTTGCGGCGTCGCTCGCCTGCCTGATCGGCGTCAGCCTGCTGACCCCTCCTCCTCGTGAGGAGCAGTGGCGTCCCTTTTTCAAGGAGCAGCGTTAACAGGTTGCTCAAGAACTCTTGGCCCGTGTCATGCTGAGCGAAGCGAAGCATCTCCGCAGTGCAGCTACAAGGATTCTTCGTCGCCCTTCGCGCAGCTCAGGACAGGATCATCGACATAACGTCGACTCCGAATTCGTGCGGCCCTACACCACTACCCGGTCTTCCATGTAATTAGCGAGGTTTCCATGTTAAGACAACCGGCACCGCTTATAGCCGTCGCGGTATTGCAGATTTGCCAAATCCCTCTTTATGGCGCTTTGGGCAAGGCCTCGCGCATCTCCGACAAGCATGTCGCAGCATGCCATATCGAGCAATTTGGCGTCGGCAACGCAGTTCAGGAGATTGCGGACCTTGCGCACGTGGCCATCGGGGTCGAGTCCGTTTTCGACCCCGAGACGGAACCGAAGATAAAGATCCACTTCCGGGGGGGAAGGCTCGCCAACCTCCTCAACAGGCTCGTGTCCCAGGCCCCGGAGTATCAATGGAGAGAAGACGACGGAATAATCCACGTCCTTTGGCACGGCGCCCATCTTCCCCTTG
>QHZK01000587.1 GCA_003224635.1 Acidobacteriota bacterium
GATGCTGACCTACGCCTCCGACCTGACTTCCATGACCCAGGGGCGCGGGACGTATTCCATGGAATTTTCCCACTACGATATCGTGCCGCAGCCGATCGCCGACAAGATCATCGCGGCGCACCGGCCGGCCGCAGAGGAAGAAGAAGAATAATGAACGGCAGACGGCAAGGGCAAAGGCAGTATGGGGATCATAGGCCGGGGCAGTCAGTCCGGTAGAACGGTGGAGGTGATATGAGGCATGGTAGCGATCCGATTCACGTCGTCGGAGCAAGCTGCGGACGGGCTGATGGTCCTAGTTCGGCAAGGGACCGTCCGCGCGCTTCGAGGTGAGATTTACATTTGCAAGGAGAGCGCTCTGGCCGCACTGGATATGCAGCAGATTCCTTACGAAAGGGTACCCTTGCCCCTCGGCCTGAATGAAGTGGATACGCTACGAAATACTCCTACCACTGTGCTATAACGACGGTCGTCCCGTCGAGTCTGTAAAGTTTCGGCAAACGACACGAGAGCTTCTGGAAAACTTTTCTGCCACGACGCTCGACCTCCTCGCCGCTATGGGCTCGTGGAGGTATCAGGGAACACTTTACCAAGACTTACTTCTTCGCTTCGTCGACGTTCCGGCGTCGACCCCGGCCGACGATTTCTTCCGCAGCTACAAGGAAACCTTGAAGGCACGCTTCGAACAGATCGACATCTGGATCAGCAGTCACGAGATCCAGGTTCTCTAGCTTCAGCCGCCAATCCCGATCTGATGGAACATAAGGATTCTCCCCAGCGCTGGCCGAGGGGCCGGCCGCCCACGCATTGTTGGTAGCACATTAAAATGGCCGGTTTTTGTAGCACACGATCTGTCCGGTTTCGCTTTTTCTTTGGCGCTGACCGAAGGAGCCCGTAGGGCGATTGAGGTTAGGGCCGAAAACCGCCGTGCCCCTCCCTCAAGTTAAGGTGCCTGAGCGGTCGCTTCGAGGACTTCTGGGAATGCCGCGCCCAGCGGAGGGCTGCGTGACTCCTACCACTTCAATGTCGTGCGCCCAAGGGCGTGTCGGTTGATTGGGCGCCGATGCCAGGTGAACCGGGGCCGTCGTCGGGGATTCCGTTCGCCAAGCGTGTACTAAAGAGGTAGATGACTCCTTTCGAATACTTTGGTATCCTGTGGACTGGCGAGTTAGGACGTGCACTCCCCCTCGCCCAGCGGAGCGGAGAACATTCGTGGCTTCTTTCGGCGAAAACCTGCGACGAGAACGTGAGATTCGCGGCATCTCCCTCGAGGAGATTGCCGCCACCACGAAGATCAAGATCGGGTTCCTGGAGGCGATCGAGAACGACGATTTGGCGAGGCTCCCGGGCGGAATCTTCGCGCGCGGCTTCATGCGGACGTACGCCTCATATCTAGGTCTGGACGCCGACCAATTCATCTCGGAGTACCGGGTCGCCGCCCAGCCCAAGGACTACGAGCTGGGCCGGCTCAAGTCCGCCAACCGGGCTGCCTCACCTGACAAGCCGAGGGCTCCGGTGTTGCCGTTCGTGGTGGCTGCGGCGCTGCTGATCGGGGGGTATTCCATCTTTCACTATTCCCACCGCGCCGCCGAGGTGCGGGACGCGCTGCCGAGCGCAATCCCGGCTCCCACTTCACCGCCGCCAGCCTTCCCGCCGCCGGCCTTGCCTGCAACCGGCCAGGGCGACGTTACGCCGACCACCACTACTACACATCCAGAGGTTCGAAAACGCAGTGGCCGAGCCGGCGTGGACATTAAGACGAACGCTGCGCCGGCCATTCCGCTCACAGCTCCTCTAGCAGCGCCAACAACCATGCCTGCCGGCAAAGCCCCTCCGACAACTGAAGCCACTGAACCGTCCTCGGACGCAGCGACCGCCGAGGCGAATCAACCCGGCTCGGCGCCGGCGAATGCCGCCGCGCCGCGGTCCGGCCAGGGCCCCGACCAGGGCTTGGTTCTGAAGCTCGCAGTTACGCAACCCGTTTGGGTGTCCGTCGACGCCGACGGCAAGACTTCCCTGCAACGGGTCTTGAGCCCCAACCACGTCGCGACGCTTAAAGCCAAGGACTCTTTTGACGTCACCACCGGCAACGCTCAGGCCGTTACCCTGACTCTCAACGGCCAGACGCTCAAGCCTCTGGGGGGCAAGGACGAAGTCAAGAGGGTGCACCTGACGCAGGATGATGCGAAAAACCCCTCTCCCTGAGGCGATCTTGGCTCTGTCCGTTCGGGCCTCGGAGTTAGGTGTTACAAAGGGGCTCCGTTCGTCTAATCCAAAATCCAAAATCGAAAATCCAAAATCAAAAATCCAAAATCAAAGAAAGCTGCGGTCGAACGGGTGCGGGAACAACTCTGACAAATGGTAGGATTGTCTCGCGCCCCGGAGGTTGGCGGTAATTACTTCGATGTCGCCCGAGAACTCCCAGAGCAACTGGCGGCAGGCGCCGCAAGGGGAAGGAGGGCGCTCCCCGTCCGCCACGACGGCTATGGCCACGAATTTCCTCTCTCCTTCGGAGACCGCTTTCCACAGCGCGACTCGCTCCGCGCAGACCGTCAGCCCGTAGGTCGCGTTCTCCACGTTGCAACCTGTGAAGACCCTGCCGTTCGAAGCCAGCAGCGCC
>QHZK01000049.1 GCA_003224635.1 Acidobacteriota bacterium
CAAAGCGCGGAACGCCCTCTTGAGGTTATCCCACTCTTTTCTCAAATCCGTCCGCTCGGTGATTTATTGCCGACGCCCTTCGGCATGGACGAATTTCGGGTTCTGACTGTGGTGGCTCCAAAAAGGGGCTTCCGGATGCTCTGCGAGTCCTAGGGCCACCCGACGCCTGGCGCGGGCGCCTGGATGGTTAGCACCTGTCCCGTTCGCGCTTTCGCAACTCCGGCAACCTTCTCCATGCCCCGCCACTCGTTTGCGATCAGGAATAGCGTTCTGTTGCCCACCCCGCCGAGCATGCAAGCGAAACACCCGCGGTCGACGTTGACCGTCTGCAGCACCTCGCCGCCTTCGCGGACCCGCACGCAACGTTTGTTGGGCACATCGGCGTACCAGACGGCGTTATCAGCATCAAAACAGATGCCGTCGGGAACCCCGTCACCCAGGTCAGCCCACACACGCCGGTTCGACAGGCTGCCGTCCGCTGCTATGTCGAAGGCTGTAAGCCTCTTGCCGTGGGACTCGGCAATGATCAATGTTGAGTTGTCCGGCGTGATTGCCATGCCATTCGGGAAGGCGAAGCTATCGGCCACCTGCCGAACAGAGCCATCTGAAGTGAGCAAGGCGATTCCGGGGCCGCCGTTGATATACGTATTGCCGCGACCATCGACGACGATCTCGTTCCAGCCTTTGTCGGAGAGTCCGCGCAAATCGGCGTGAGTCACTAGCGATCCATCGCGTTCCCGCCGGAGAAGAAGCCCCTCACGTCCCGAAACGACCAGCAGACGTCCGTCCGGCAGCCAATCGATACAAAATGGAAGACCAAACGGTACCCGGACTACGACTTCGCTCTTGCCTTCAAGATCGACAGCAAGGATCTCCTGAGCGCCCCAGTCCGAAAACCAAAGACGGTCCTCGTGCCAACGTGGCGACTCGCCCATCGCGAGACCGGTCATCAGGGTTCGCACTTCAGGTGCTAAAGTCTGCTTTGCCGGCATCTTAAACTCCTTAGGTCGAGGCCATGGCGATTTCGTCCAACAATGCAGCGCCTGCGTTGCCTTCGCAAAGCTCGCGCCAACAGTGTACAGCCAAATTCCCATCAACTACACGGATAGTCGGCGGCTCAGAAATAATCCCGAACCGGGCGGTTGTTTGTTGAGGGTCGACATCGGGCGAGCATCGCGTCGAGATAGCGAGATCCGGGAAGAATGTGTTCGGGCCGCGGGACCTATAACTGGCTTGCTCGGAGCTAATTGCTGAGCGCGGACGGGGAGACTCAACGGACTCAACTCCTCAATACGCAATTCTAGGAGCAACAGCTCGAGCCTGCTGTTAATCAAAAGAGAGAGAGATGGATGCGCGGCTGATGCATCAAAGGACAGATATGAGGGTGTGCTCAAGTCCAGATTTCTCCCTGGCTCTTGTATTTCTGGTCGGTGTGCGGTCGTCCGCGTGGGGCGCGCAGGCGGCGGGCACACCCATCCCGCACGGCACTCTGGAACTTATCGCCGAGAATGAATGGATCGGAGCGGGCCACGAGTTCCATCTGGGGCTGCATTTCCAACTCGAGAAGGGTTGGCACATCTACTGGGTCAATCCAGGAGATTCGGGCGAACCGCCCCGCGTCACGTGGCAGTTGCCGGCCGATCTCAGCGCAGGACCTATGGAGTGGCCTGCACCGCGGCGTCTCGAGACGTCGCCTAACATCGTAGATTTTGGCTACGAGGACGCAGTGATGCTGATCGCGCCGATGCATGCAGATACCAGCGTGATCGCAGAGCGGTCGGCGCGGCTCGGCGCCGAGGTCACAGTGCTGGTCTGTAGGGAAATATGCCTCTCAAGCAAGGCACAACTCTCGCTCATTCTCCCCATCAAGTTACGGCAGCCTGAACCGCATGCCCGGACTAGTGCTTTGTTCGACGCTACGCGCAAGTCTTTGCCGCGGCCTGCGCGGCGGGACTGGAGGCGCATGTTTAGTTGAGGTCGCGCTGATTCTAATCGTCCTTGATTCACTCGTCTTCGGCCAAGCACGTGATTCCCTAAAGGCGTACCAAACTCAGCATCGCACTGCGGACGTGTTTGCCGATAATGCCGAGAGGGACGCGGAAGGGGGTGACTGCGCCCTTGACTCGCCTGCATTTCTGTACTCTCATTGGGCAAACAGGCGCCAGGGAGGGATGTCCATGCGCATGAAACGCCGATCATTTGTCTATTCGTCCGCCGCGCTCGTGGGAGCCGGTATGCTGAGCCGGACCAAAAGCAACGCGGATCAGATCCATTCCCATCGCCTCCATGCGGCGTCGCTCATGACCGAGTGCGCCAACCGCTTTCTCGCCGCGCTCGATGCCGATCAGCGTGGCAAGGCGATGTTCCCGTTCGATACCGACGAGCGCATGAACTGGCACTTCATCCCGAAGGAGCGCAAGGGCCTACCGCTACGCGACATGACACCCTATCAAAGGCACCTTGCCAGCGCGCTGCTAGCGGCCGGACTGAGCCAGGCGGGCTATATCAAGGCCGTAACGATCATGAGCCTGGAAGACGTGCTCAAGATCATCGAGAACGACAGCGGCGAGCACCGCAACCCGGAGAAATACTATTTCTCCGTGTTTGGCACTCCCTCCGACAGCGGCACGTGGGGCTACCGCATCGAGGGTCACCATCTCAGCCAGAACTACACAGTAGTGAATGGCAAGGTGATCGACGGCCCGAGTTTCTTCGGCGCCAACCCCGCCGAAGTTCGCCAAGGGCCGCGCCAGGGTCTGCGCACCCTGCCAAAGGAAGACGACCTCGGCATGGAGCTCATCCGGAGCCTCGACGAACAACAGCGGAAGATCGCCGTCGTGGACCCAATCGCCTACAAGGACATCCTGACCGCGGCCAGCCGCAAGGCGGCGCTTCAGGGGCAGCCGTCCGGCCTCTCGGTTTCCAAGATGAACGGCAGGCAGTTGGAAACCCTCATGGCCCTAATGGAAGAATACGCGCGCAACGTGCCCGACGAGCTGGCCGAAGGCCGGATGGAGCAGATTAACAAAGCCGGTCGGAATATCTACTTCGCCTGGGCGGGCGGCGCCAACCGCGGCGACCTGCACTATTATCGCGTCCAAACGCCCTCATTCCTAATCGAGTTGGATGACACGCAAGACAACGCCAACCACATCCACTCCGTGTGGCGCGACTTCACTGGCGACTTCGGTGAGGACCTCCTCCAGCAGCACTACCGGGCAAGCCACTAGAAGAAAGAGAACCACGTAACTGCCGCTCACCACGACTGCCCAACTGCCTCCCAGAGGTGCCTTCAGTCGGCAGTGACTTAGCGTCGGGGTTCAAGAACAACGAAAGACGAGGTTCTCTAGCAGTTCGTGAAGCGAAAACTGCCATTCATCTCTCTATCTAAAGGGATGTAGCGTACACGTCCGCCGCAAGCGCCAGCGGCTTCTTTCTAGCCTCCTTATCGAAAATGGCTCGGCCCAGCATCCTGCTTTCTCCCGACACTTCTTGAGAAGTTCGGTCAGTCTGGCACGTTGATCTTCTTCGGTAAGGTTGAGCTTGGCCTCTTCGGCGGCGTAGGCAGAAGTTATCAACTCCACTCCTTCCAGGCGCCACAGGCGAGCCAGGCGAGCCAAGCCAGCGTCAGGACGGTACGCGGCGGAGAAGAGCACATTGGCGTCTAAGAAGATTCGATCCACGGATCAGCGTCGAGTTCTCCGAGGCTTGTGGTGCAGGATGTTTGCCGGCTCAAGCGAGCCACTCGGCCAGGACCCGCAGGGGCGGCCGGTGCATCTCCGCGACGTTTTGGCCATCTCAGCAAGAAATCCTTGGCGCCATGGAGCGCGCGATCAGTCCGGAGATGTTTCGCCAGGTCTACGCCAACATCTGGGACGGCAACGCGACGTGGAATTCGGTTCCGGCCGCGGGCGGGGAACTTTTCCGCTGGCAGCCCGAATCGACTTACATCCAGGAGCCGCCTTTTTTTGATAGCTTCAGCTTGGAGTCGCCCCCGATCGGCGTCATTCGCGGCGCGCGCGTGCTGGCGCTGCTCGGCGATTCGGTGACCACCGACCACGTCTCCCCGGCGGGCGACATCCCGCTTGACAGCCCGGCGGGCCGGTATCTGACAGAGCATGGCGTCAAGAAAGAAGACTTCAATTCGTACGGCTCGCGTCGCGGCAACGACCGAGTGATGGTTCGCGGCACCTTCGCCAACATCCGCCTGAAGAATCTCCTGGTCCCAGGCACAGAAGGCGGCTTGACGATTCACATTCCCTCCGGCGAGCGTATGACCATCTACGACGCCGCGGTGCGCTACAGGGGCGAAGGAACGCCGCTGATCGTGATCGCGGGGAAGGAATACGGCACCGGCTCGTCGCGAGACTGGGCGGCCAAAGGCACGGCCCTGCTCGGAGTCAGAGCGGTGCTGGCCCAGAGCTACGAGCGCATCCATCGGAGCAACCTG
This sequence comes from Acidobacteriota bacterium, assembly GCA_003224635.1. Lineage (GTDB taxonomy): Bacteria > Acidobacteriota > Terriglobia > UBA7540 > UBA7540 > QHZK01. The sequence goes on from QHZK01000049.1 coordinate 4,451, forward strand.
GTGGGCGTGGGAGTGTTGCCGCTCGAGTTCAAGCCAGGCGAAAGCGCCAATTCACTCGGACTCAGCGGACATGAAGCTTTCGACATCGAGGGCTTGCAGGGCGAAATCCGGTCCCGGCAGGAGTTGACCGTCACCGCCAGAGCGGCGGGCGGCGAGACGAAAAGCTTCCGGGTGCTTGCGCGGCTGGACTCGCCAGTCGAGGTGAAGTACTACCGCAGCGGGGGAATTCTTCAGGCAGTGGTTAGGTCTCTGCTCGGGTCTCCACATTGAGGATGAATCCCAAGCTGGGAGCCACGGAGCGTGGAAGCCACGGCGTTCGAGGTCGAGGGACAGCACTAACTCGCCTGCCCTATTCAACCTGCTCACACTGTTACTCGTTGCGCAGCCGCTCGATCCGGCCGATGGCGGAGCACAGCCACTTCCTCAGTGCTTCTTCCTGATCGATCTATCCCATCAGCAGGCATTCACTGCACGGACGGGTCTTGTTGGGATCGCAGAAATTGATGCACGTCGGCGAATCCCGAAAGATCGAGGCTGGCATCCAAGGCGCGCGGACGGAGCACGCGTAGCCGCCCTTATCCACAAAGTCCAACTCCGCCTTCAGGACCTCAAGAATGTCACGATCATCTTTGGCCATAACCCTTACCTCCCGACCTCAATCCAAGTCTACAACCCGCCGATGGGAGAAGGCTGTGACGACCGTCACAGGAGATGTGATGTTGGCTTGAGTCAAGACCGACCGCAGACGTCAGGAGTGGCTGGGGAAGTCCCGTGCGTTTGCCGGCCAACCCACGCCTTTTGGAGGCAGGTCCGCTGAGGCCGATGAAGGGCTACCAGAGAAATGGTTGACTTTCTCGATATAAACAGGCGGTTGACTTCCCGAACAGGAACATGCTACGGTGCTGCCGATTGGTTCGCTTGATCCAGTGAGTTGTCACCTCCACCTGGACCAAGATCCCCAACCGGCAGCCTATCAGCGTAGCAACCCTGGTATGTTGCCGCAGTGACGGCCATCACCGATCGCTTGTGATAGGGATTACAAGATTTCTGATGGCCGTAAGACAGACGAACCGGGCTTCAATCTGAGTGGAGGCAGATCATAGTGTTTCGTCTCAAAGCAAGGTGGCTTCTTCCATCGTTTCTGTTCTGCCTTGTCCTCTCCCGTGACTTGCCGGCCCAGAAGTTGCCGGAGGCCTCAAGCGGACCTTCCGTTTCCTGGCAATACCTCGCGGCCAGCCCGCCCGGCGACTACACGGGGCCGGAGCGCTGCCGCTCCTGCCACAAGCCGGAGTTCGCCGAGTTCAACAAAACGGTACACGCTCGCCTCGCGGCGCCCGGCAAGGACTACATTACGGGCTGCGAGGTCTGTCATGGCCCCGGTAAAGCTCACTCTGGCGCCGTAGAGGCCGCGCGTGGCGACGACCAGAAAATTGCGGCGGCGTTGAAGCAATTCCCCATATTCGCCTTTCGCGCTAACCCGCAAGAGAACGCGGCGCGCTGTCTAACCTGCCACATCACGAGCAACCAACAGGATTCCTTCGCCCACTCCGAGCACGCCGCGCACGGCCTTTCCTGCAACCAATGTCACGCCACCCACCTGGTGGACGAAATCAAGGACCAGAGCAAGGGCGGCCTCACTTACCCGCAAGCGTACTTCTTCCAGGTCCCGAAGCTCGCGGACGAGGTCCGCTGGCTGCACAATAGCTTGCTCAAGCGGTCCGAGCCCGAAGCCTGCTACACCTGTCACCGCACGATCGAAGCCCAGTTTGCCTTGCCGGTCCATCACCGCGTCCCCGAAGGACTGATGAAGTGCACCGACTGCCACAGTCCGCACAGCAGTTTGAACCGGGCCAGCTTGAACAAGCCTTACTGGGAGACCTGCGTCAAGTGCCACGTGGAGAAGCGCGGGCCTTACGTCTTCGAGCATCCGGCGGTGAAAGTTGAGGGTTGCGTGATCTGCCATAATCCGCACGGCAATACCAACCGCATGCTCCTGGTGCGGCGCGAAGGGCGGCAGCTCTGCCTGCAGTGCCACACCGCGTTCCACGGGCAGCTCGGCGTGCCGCACGGACGGTTGGGCTTTGCGCCGGGCGGGGAGTGCGTGCGTTGCCATGTGGCCGTCCACGGCTCGAACTGGGACGAGAATTTTCTACGTTAAAGGGAGGCGTCGTGAGACCCGTACACCGTTTCCTCGCACTCATAACCCTGTTCCTCGCCACTCGTCCCGTCCTGATGGCGCAGGACGAGTCCGAGCCTTCCCCGATAACCTTGGGAGGCTTCCAGAATCAGGGAGCAGTCACGCTGGGATATCGGTTCGCGGACATCAAGGGTTATCAACCGCAGTTCCTGCAGTTGTTCGATCTGCAGAAAGGATTCCGCCTACAGGACTTCAATATGTTCGGCGAGTCCGAGCCCGGAGTGAACCCGTTTGCGGACACCTATTCGCTTTCGGCGAGCGGCCTCGGAGGCGATCCCTTCCCGACGGCGCAGTTGACGGTGTCGAAGACCAGGCTCTACGACTTCCGCGTCAACTGGAGGCAGAGTTACTACTATTGGAACCAGAACGACCGAGTGGTCCTGCCCCTCGGTCTTGCGGGCTTGACTAGCAATCACGATTGGGCGACAGTCCGGAAGTTTGGCTCGGCCGACTTCACGCTGCACGCGACCAACAACCTGCGCTTCAACTTCAACTACTATCGCACGACCGACAGCGGAACCCTCTTCACTACGCGCGCGCCCGACTTTTTCGGCTCGCCGGGCTACTGGGGCGGCTATGTCCGGGCCAATCCTTATTATCTGTTTGCCCCGCTCAACGACGAGGCCAACCGTTTTACGGGCGGCATCGATTACACGTTGCGCTCCTGGACTCTGCACTACAATCTCGGCTATCAGACCTTCAATGAAAACCTTAATCTGAACAATGTGGCCTCCCCTGAGCGCAGCATCGACACCAGCGCGGCCATCACTGCCAACGAGCCGCTGCTCGGTCTCTCGTGGTCCCAGTCTCGGCGTCTGACGACTCCCGTCAGCGAGTTCTCCTTCACCGGGAAGCCGTTCTCCGACCTCGAGTGGCGCGGCGGGTACATCTACTATCGTTACGCGGGCCCCGCCAGCTTGGACCAATCATTCAACGGCATCGCACCGAATAGCACCGGCGCGCTGGCGCCATACTCCGTGACGCAAGGCGGGCGCGCCACCGTCACCGAGCCCAGCCACGTCCTTAGCCAGGGGTTCACTTACCATATCGACGACTGGTGGAGTATCGACCTTGACTATCGCTATTCGCGCTTCACCAGCGACGCGATCGGGAGCTTCCAGAGCCTGTTCAACGGGGCCACGCCCGCGGCCGGGCAGGTCCACAACGTTTGGCGAGACGGGCTGAGCGACCTCGATTTCAGCGTGGTTTTTACGCCTACCAACAAACTGATCATCCGCCCGGGCGTTCGCTTGATGAAGGCGGACGTCGAGGCGCTCGAGGATGGCGTATCTGATCCGCCCCGCACCCTCGAGACCAAGACCGTGGCGCCGGAGATCAGCTTTGGTTATGAGCCGTCGAAGATCTTTAGTATCCGCGGCGACTTTCGCAGCTTTACCAACGGCGCCTCCTACACGGCGATTACGCCCCACACGCGGACAGGCACGCACCTGGTGTTTCGCTTCAAGCCGACCGAAAAGGTTTCTCTCGAAGACGAGATGAGCCTCTCGGACAGCAAGCTGATCGACGCCAACTTCAAGAGTAATATTCGCTCGAACGCCGCTACGCTCTCGTACTCGCTGAACGAGCGGTTCTCGATTTTTGGAGGGTTCACCTACAGCAGCTTTTTCGCCGCCGGCAACATCCAGTACGCGCGAGGTACCGTGCCCCTCAGCAACTTCCTGACCGACCAGGAAGTGAACCGTGTCTGGCAAGCGGGAGTGGAGGCGAAACCCGTCAAGGGCCTCGGCCTGCGCCTCGCCGGCAATTTCGACCGCTCGACGGGCCTGGCGGCGCTCACCGGCGAGCCGCCGGCCTACGGCCCCCTGACCTGGCCGCTTGTTACCGGGACGGTTTACTACGACTTCCCGAAGGCCGGCCGGCTCTCGATCGACCTCCAGCGCACGTACTACATCGAGCAGATCGTGACCGGCAACAACTTCAGTGCTAACATGCTGACCATTCGATGGACGAGAAACTTCTGACGTGGCTCGACGCCAAGCGAGCAGCTATTACAGAGCGACATATTGTAGCGGCGCTCGAAGCCTGCCCGGGAAGGGAGCGCCGACCGGCGGTCACAGACCGCCGCCACAGCAGATGAAAGGAGCCAGGGGTGCACGCCACTCGGACTGCCCTTGTTACTGCGACGCTCATCAGCGCCATCATTTTTCTTGGAATGACCGCCGATTCCTTGCGCAAGATGCGGGCCCGCACGCACTCGGACCAGATTTCGGCTGAGGTGATCGAAGGGAAGCGGCTCTGGCAGCACTATGACTGCAACGACTGCCACACCATCCTCGGTATCGGCGGCTATTACGCGCCGGACGTCACCAAAAGCTATTCCATCCGGGGGGAAGCGTGGCTGAGGCAGTTTCTCAAGGACCCCGCCAAGATGTATCCCGCTGGCCGCCAGATGCCGAACTTTCGCCTGGAGGACTCGCAGGTGGGCGCGCTGGTGGCGTACCTAAAATGGGTCAGCGAAATCGACACGAATGGCTGGCCTCCCGCTCCGCAAGGAGTGGCGCGCGAAGAGCCTGGCGGGCACCGGATCTTCCTAGCCCAGCACTGCAACACCTGCCACGCCATTGAAGGGAGCGGAGGAACGCTGGCCCCCGACCTGACGCACATTGGAAGCCAGAAGAGCAAGGACTGGATCCTGGACCAGATCAACAACCCGCGCGGCCACAAGGCGGACTCTATTATGCCCAGCTTCGCGCAGCTCCCGGAAACGGAGAAGCAGGAGCTGGCCGATTATCTGGCTGGCCTGAAGTGAGGAGAATCGAATGAAACACCCGTCCCAGAAGATCGCTCGTGAATACTTCCTGGCGGCGCTGCCCCTCTTCTTCCTGCAAGTGGTTTTCGGCTTGCTCGCCAGCGTCAAGTATGTTTGGGGTTACGATCCGCTCCTCAACGTGGCGCCGTTCAACATCGCCCGCACCATTCACCTCAATCTGCTCGTATTCTGGCTGCTCCTGGCGCTGATGGGAGCGACCTATTACATGGTGGCCGACGAGTTGGACACGGACATCTACAGCGTCCGCCTGGCGCGCCTCCAGCTCTGGATACTGCTGGTCAGCGGTGTGGCGGCCATCATCGGATACTTCTTCCACTGGAGTTTCGGGATGCCGTTTCTCGAGCAGCCCACCCTGATTAAGGTGGCCATCGTGGTCGCGGCGCTGATTTTCCTCTATAACATTGCGATGACCATGTTCACCAATCACCACATCCTGACTCGGACTACTGCCACGCTGATGGGCGGCATGGTGATGCTGTCGGTCATGTTCCTCTTTGGGATTCCGTTCATGGGGAATCTGAGCACCCAGTACTACTTCTGGTGGTGGGTGATCCATCTTTGGGTGGAAGGAGCGTGGGAGCTGATCGCCGCGTCGCTCGTGGCGTGGTCGCTGATCAAGCTGACCGGGGTCTCGCGCCGGACCGTCGAGGGCTGGGTCTTTGCCGAGGTGGCGCTGGTGCTGCTTACCGGGATCATCGGCACGGGGCACCATTACTATTGGATTGGAACTCCGCACTACTGGCTGGTGTGGGGCGCGGTCTTCAGCGCCGCCGAACCGGTTCCCATCGTGATGATGCTGGTCGATGCAGTGCGGGACCTGCTGAAGGCGCGAACGCTGCCCATCGTGAACACGCTCGCCTTGGCGTGGCTCGGGGCCAGCGCCTTCGTGCACTTCATGGGTGCGGGCGTCTGGGGTTTCGGCCAGACCCTTCCCCAGATCAACCGCTGGACCCACGGCACACAGATCACGGCGTCGCATGGGCACTTTGCCTTTTGGGGAGCCTACGGCATGCTCGCCATCGCTCTGATGTACGGCATCCTGCCGGAAATCAGCGGGCGTAAGCCCAACGGAAAACAGGCTCTGAGCTTTGCGGCTTTCATGACCCTGAACTTCAGCATGATCTTTATGGTGATGGCGCTGCTCATCGCGGGCATCGTTCAGGTGTATTTGCAGCGGGTGATGGGCATGGATTTCCTAGAGGTCCAGAATCATCTGCGCGTATGGTTCGAGGTGAGGCTGGTGGCGGGGTGTCTATTTACGGTGGGTTCCGTGCTCCTGCTATGGGACCTCTTCCGCCTGGCCGCCCGGCAGCCTGCCGCGGAGGCAGCCGCGCAGCCCGTGCCGGTGCCGGCGGCATAGCTCTGGCCGCCCATGAGACACGGGGCACTTCATTAAGACCTCGCCGCCCTGATAAAATGCGCCGAAGGCCGCAAGATCACGGCTGTGATTGAAACTGTGGGCCGCAGGCCCATGTGACACTCGGAGGAACGCGTGAAACACTTATCCAGCAAACCTGTGGCGAAGGCGACCATCGCGTCGTCGCTCATCTCGGCCTGCCTGTTTCTTATCCTGACGCGTAGCTTTTCGCGGACAGTCCCGCCGCGCGCCGAACGTAGCGCCGAGGACATTTACTTGGATAAGTGCGCCGTCTGCCACGGCAAGGACGGCGCCGGCAAGACGGCCAAGGGCAAGAAGGCGAAGGTCAAAGACATTCGCGAGACCCTGGGCAAGATGTCGGAAGCGGAGATGATCAAGGTGGTCGAAGACGGCAAGGGTAAGAACATGGACTCGTATAAGAAAGAGTACAGCAAGGAGCAGATCAAGGCTCTGGTCGAGTATTATCGCACCCTCGCCAAATAGTCACGCGGATCGCAAGCCCCCGGGCCGCAGCAAGTCCCCGCGGTCATACCGAGCATCGAAGACCGGCAAATGAGCCGCGTAGTCATCGTCGAAATCGCGTTTGTTGCCGCGACCGCCCTGTTGGCGCTGCTGGTGGCGTTCCGGGCGGAGCTGACCCGAGTGCGCGGAGGTAAGGTCCTGGCCTTCGTGGCGTTGTTCATACTTCCGGTGCTTGCCGTCTGGGGCGGGTTCTCCGAGCACATGGAGCGGGCCCAGAGCACGCGGTTCTGCCTGTCGTGCCACGTCATGGAAGACTACGGTCGGAGCCTCTACATAGACGACCCCAGCTACGTGCCGGCGCGTCATTTTCAGAACAATTTCGTGCCTCGCGATCGCGCCTGCTACACCTGCCACACCGATTACACGATGTTCGGCGGCGTGAAGTCGAAGATGCGGGGCGTGCGCCACATTTGGGTCTACTACTTGGGGACGGTCCCGAAGCCTGAGGACATCAAGCTCTACCACCCTTACAACAACCGCGAATGCTTTCACTGCCACCTGGGTGCGCGGCGCTACGAGGAGGCTTCGGAACACCACAAGCAGCCCGATATGCTGGCGAAGGCCGCGTCCGGCAAACTCTCCTGCATGTCGAGCAATTGCCACGACATCATTCACGACGTCGGGACGCTGAAAGACGCGACTTTCTGGAAAGGAGCGCCATAGAGATGACCGTCCCGTTCATTGAGAGGCAAATCAAGCGGGGCGGCGTCCTGATCGCGCTCGGACTGGTGGTCCAGCTATTGACGTTCGCTTCAGTGCATCCGCTCGCTTTCGTTGTCTTCCTGCTGGCGGGCTGCCCGCTGGTCGCGGCCGGGATCGCCCTCTATCTATACTCCCTGGTTGCGCACGAGCCCCCGGGCTCGCCCCCAGGGTTCGGAAGCGTTACGCGGCCTCCCCCAGCACGCTAATTGAAGGGGGGCGGCTGGCGTTGACGAATTCGGGGTCCGCGGAAGTATGACCGCTTCACGCGAGACGGCGCCTGCCATGCCTCAGTTTGCCGAGGCGATCTCGGGTGCTGAAGAGGCGCCCGCGTTCCTCGATCGCTGGCCCGTCTGGCTTACCGTCAGTGTCGCGTTGATCCTCGGGTTCCTGCATGGGGTGCGGCGAGGCGACGGCCATCCGGCACATGCTGGCCGTCACCGGATTCGCTTACGGGGCCGACAAGATCGGCATCGTCGCCGCCACGGGCTGCAACTCCGTCTATGGCTCAACGTATCCTTACAATCCCTTCAGCGTCCCTTGGACAAACTCGCTGTTCGAGAACACGCCGGCCGATGCTATGGCATCCGGCTGCGATGGGACCAGGAAGAGCACACCGACCGCAAGCTGTGGGTTATCGGCGGCGACGGCGCGATGTACGATATCGGGTTTCAGTCGCTCTCCCGCATGCTGATGTCCGGGATGGACATCAAGGTGCTGGTGCTCGACACGCAGGTCTACTCGAACACCGGTGGCCAGACCCGAAGGTATGGCGAAAGCGATGGGGGTTGGCGTGGCGCACTTGACTGAGCACCCGGTGATGCCGGAACAGCGCGCGGAGCCCAGCGGGAGTCATGGGCTGACCCCGCTGTCGGCCTTTCAAGGAGACGAACAGCGCGGGCGAGTTGGTCAGGGGCCTTTCCAGGCGCAAATAGTTTCCGAGCACCTCAATGATTTCCGGGGGCAGCGGCACGACGCGCTTCTTGTTTCCTTTTCCGTAGACCCGCATCTGGTCCTCGGCGAGCTGCAAGTCTTCCAGTTGAAGCCCCAGGACCTCGCAGGAACGCAGACCGTCGAGGAGCATCAAGCCCACCAGGCCAAGATCGCGAAAGGTGCGGAAGCTTCCCCAGAACTTCGCGACTTCATCGGCCGCGAGCGGCACGATGACCCGCCGGTCTTGTTTGAGGCGCAGTCCCAGGGCGATGGCGCGGCGGGGCCGGCCATAGCCGAGCGGGGATCGTGTTCGGTAGGAGCGCTGGAAGTGGACTTTGCCGGCGGGAATGTCCCGACCGGTGTGAAAGCGATACCCACAATGCACCACAGTCAGACGATGATTGACGGTTTGGGAAGTGGGCTTCGGATTCTGCTCAAGTTGATGCCGGACATAGTCGACGAGCGTGGACTCGGTGATCTCGGT
>QHZK01000050.1 GCA_003224635.1 Acidobacteriota bacterium
GTGCAGCCGGATGAGTTCCTTTTTCAATAGTCTCCCTACTTCGAGCCTGGAGGTCAATTTTCAAATTTCGGTTCGCGCTTTTCGAGGTAGGCGCGGAGTCCTTCTTCCGCGTCCTCGGTCTCAAGCAATTCATCGAGGTAGATACGCTCAGCCTCTCGCAGCCCGCTCTCGAAAGCTTCACGTGAGCCTAGCCGCACCGCCCGACGGGCCAGCGCTAGGACCCGGGGGCTCTTCCCGAGGATACCCTGCCGAAATTTCTCGACTTCCTCTTCGAGGTCCGGCTTGTTGGCGACTCGGTTTACCAGGCCTAGCTCGAACGCTTCGCGCGCAGTGATCCACTTGCCGGTCAGGATCATCTCGAGCGCCCTTTTCTCCGGAATCAGGCGCGGGAGGAGCGCTGCGGCGACGGGCGGAAACGCGCCCAAATTGATTTCGGGCTGGCCGAAGCGCGCATCGACTGACGCCACGATGAAGTCGCAAGCCATGGCCAGCTCCATCCCGCCGCCCAGACAATATCCTTCGACCACAGCCAGGGTCGGTCGCGGGGCATAGAGCACCGAGCGGATCAGGGCGTGGAACTCTCGGAGCATTTCAGGAGCGCGCTCTCGGAAGTGGTCGCGGATTTCCGTTCCGGCCGAGAACGCGGTACCGAACGCGCTACGAATCTCGACGAGGCGTACTCCGTCACGGCGCGCTTCTTCCTCGAGCTTAGTCCTGAACTCGCGGACAGTCGCCAAGTCGAGAATGTTGAGCGGCGGCCGCTGGATCGTGAGGCAGAGAACCGGACAGTGCTTTTCTATGCAAACCCCGGCTGCAGGTTCAACGTTTGCGCCCACTATTCCTCCCCATACGTTCCACTCTCTGCATCGCCCGACCCTTGCTCCAGATCGGCCAAGGCTTCAAGCTCGCGCAACGCTTCCAAGTCACGCGGCCGGCCGCTGGCCCGCTTGGACTGAATCAAACCTCGCAAGGAAAGTACCCGGCATAGCGTGCCTTCAACCTCTACGGTAGTGGCCCAGAGCTCTACTTGTGGATGCTGGCCAAGGCCTGGAACCTCCCCGATCAGGTCAATGTCGCCAAGGTCCGTGCTCAGAGTGAAGTTCATGCCACGGCTGAGCGCTCGACCGTCCAAGCAAAAGGCGACGCTATCCGACACGCCGCGCAGACGCGGATGATACTCGCTCAGGGCGCGAGCGAGACGCTCCAAATTCGCCGGACTGCGTTCGTAGCATATATCCAGGTCCCGGGTCAGGCGGGTGGATCCGTGCGCGTACATCGCTACGCCGCCGATCACCACAAATTGGACGCCCGCCTCGCCGAGGGTTTTCAAGAGCGCTTCAAGGCCGGTCATCCCCGCCTCTTCGCCGCGCCCCACAGGGCCCTCAAGAATGGCTGCGCCGCACCCAGTTCACGCAGCCTCTGTGCCGGGGTCATTTCCAGACTGCGCAGAAAGAGCGACAGATCAATCCCGTGGTCGCGGGCAGCTTCAAGCTTACTGCCCGGAGGCGGATTCCGAATCAACTCGAGAAGTCTCTTGCGATGTTGCTCGTCCATGGCTCAGCGGCCCCGCCCAGCTCACTGCGGTACTTCCTCCTTCTTGGGGGCGATCCAGTCGTTCTCCTTCATGATCGAGCGCAGGAGTGCGCTATCCTCCTCAGAGGGCAATATGGTTGGAAGATAATTCCCGTACTCCTCGGCAGTCATCGGCTCGCCCGTAACGCTATATGACTTGCCTCGGTGCTCTCCGATCTGCCGGTTGAACTTCAGGTCGGGCACGACGAGCTTGGGCTGGCCCTCCGGAATCAGCTTGTTGAGGGAATCGGTGAGTTTTTGCGCCTCCTGCCGGTAGAGATCGCGCGCCGCTTCGTTCAGGTGTTCCTTGTCCACCGCCTCGTGGGCGTCGCGCTCGTTGTAACGCCCTTTCAGTCCCCACACGTACGCCCACTGCGCCGACGATGAATGGTCCGTGCCGAACAGGTCGAAGGACGTGGGCAGCCACTTGTTGTAATACTTCTGCATGATCGAGATGGGGATTCTCCCGGCCTGCACGACGCGGCGGAGCCCGTTGTTGCCGGTACCCATGTGGAACGATTCCTCCTTGAGCATGGGGATCATGCTCTGGCCGAGCGGCTGGAAGCCGGAACTAGAGAGCATGGTGAGCTGGAACTTGCCGTCGCGGTCCACGAACTGCGTGTAGGTATAAAAATCCAGCCAGTTCTGCACGGTCTCGTTGAAGGCGCCGAGGAGCCTGTTGTCGGTGAAGGCGCGCCGCTCGAGCAGCTTCTGCGCCTCGAGCCGCCCCGAGCGGCCAAACTGGCTGACCAGCAGATGGCTCATCTGCCAGCCGTGGCGCATCTCCTCGGCCATCACGCGCACCAGGCTCAGGTAGTCGTAGCGGCTGGGCGCGGTGTCGAACAAGCGGCGCTGCTGCTCGACGGAGGCAAATTCGGTGTCGCCCTGATAGACGATCAGGTTCAGCGCCGCATCGCGGATACGCTGGTCGGGAATGTGCATCACCGTCGTCCAGCGCAGCCGGCCCTTGTAGTCGCCAAACTCGATTTCGTTGTGGGGCAACTGGCCGTACTTCGCCTCGAACTTGTACTGGCGGAATTCCGGCGCGTCCAGCCCGATGTCCTTTTGCCAGCTGTAGAAGTAGTCAATCCAATCATCGAACGTAGAAACTTTAAGCATGAGGACCTCCGTTCGGGGTCAGAAGTCAGGAGTCAGGAGTCAGAATAAAAGACGCTCGGCATTGCATTCTGACTTCTGACTCCTGGCTCCTGACTTCTAATAAGTTCCCTTAAAGTTGGCCCTGCGCTTTTCGAGAAACGCACGCAAGCCTTCGGTGAAATCTTCGGAGTCGAAACACTTCATTTGGGCGTCGACCTCATGCTGCATCATCAGGTCCAGCTTGGTTTCGAGCCTTTCGTAGAGCGCCTGCTTCAGCAACGCCACGGGCAACGCGGGCGCCGCGGCGAGGCGCTCAGCCAGCTTTCGGGTCTCGCCCGCCAGTTGGTCGGGAGGGGCCAGGAAATTCACCAGCCCCAGGCGATGGGCCTCCGCCGCGCTTAGGGGCTCGCCCAGGGCGAACATCTCGATGGCCCGCCCGATCCCGATCAGGCGAGGCAGGAGGAAGGTGCCACCCCAGTCCGGATGGAGCCCGATCCGCAGGAACGCCTGCGTGAAGGTTGCGCTCTCTGAAGCGATGCGCAAGTCGCAGGCCAGCGCCAGGTTCACCCCCGCCCCGGCCGCCGGGCCGTTGACGCAGGCTACGACCAGCTTGGGCAGCCGCCGGATCTTGCGCACCAGCTCGTGTCCGGCCTCGATATAACGCCGGAAGGTGGCGGACTGGTGGGTCTCTTTCAGGTCCCTCATGCGGTCGATGTCGCCTCCGGCGCAGAACGCGCGTCCCGCCCCGGTGATGATCCCAACGCGGAGAACAGGGTCGTGCACCAAAGTCGAAAGAGCCGCAGACAGTCCCTCGCGCACGCTTTCGTCGAGGGCGTTCAGCTTCTCGGGGCGGTTGAGCAGAAATGTGGCTACCGGACCGTCCTGAGAGAACACCACAGACTCATTGGCCATGTCGTTTCATCCACCGGGCGAGGCTGCAGAAATATGCGAGCTTCCGCGCCCGCGTCAGGCTCCCATTGCGCCCGCTGGTCGACGGCAACACGAACACTCGCGCTCCCTCGAACGTCTCGCGTTGCAGGCCTAGCCGGACCGGGCAGCCGCTGAACTTCTCATAAGCGACTTTGCCGTTGAAGGCGATGGCGCGCGGCGCCGCCTCTTTCAGCTTGGCCCTGAGCAGCGGGATTCCCTCTCGGTAGTCTGCGGTACGCAGATCATTGCTCGACTTCGACCAGCGCTTCACCACGTCTGTCAGTCCCAGCCCGAATTCGAGGACGCGGCGGTCGTCCTCCGGCCGGAGCCTTTCCGGCGCCAGTCCTGACTCAAACAGGAAATTCCAGAACTGGTTGCCGCGGCCGGCGTAGTAGTGCCCGATGCGCGAGGAGCGGTCGCCGGGATTGAAGCCGACGAAAACCACGTCGAGCCCGGGGCGGAGATAATCCGGCAATTCGCGGCGCATGGCTTTTCGGGGCGGGGGCGCAGCGAGCAGCGCCCCTACGTTTGATGGGAGGCGGTCTTGCGTCTCGCCGCCGCTTCCCGGCACTTGGCCACGAACAACTCAAATATCTTTCGCTGTTCGGGATGGCCGGCGATCTCTTCCGGATGCCACTGCACGGCCATCAGGAAAGGATAATCGTCCGCCGCTTCCACCGCCTCGACCAGCCCGTCTTCCGAGTGGGCTGTGACCTTAAGTCCGTGTCCCAGACGCTTGATGGCCTGGTGATGCAGGCTGTTCACCCGGCAAGCGCCTTGAAAAACCCCCGCGAGGCGCGAATCGGGATCGGTGAGCGTCACGGCATGCGTGGTCTCGGTGCGGCTCCCAGGCTGCTTGTGCTCAAACTCGGGAGTCGTGTCGCTCGCCAAGTCCTGGTAAAGCGTGCCGCCGAATTTCACGTTGATCATCTGCGTCCCGCGGCAGATGCCGAGAACGGGCAAGCGGCGGTCCAGGGCGCGGTCGAGCAACGCCATCTCGAATTCGTCCCGCACCCGGTCGACGTGGACGCTCTCGTATTTCTTCTCCTCGCCGTAGAAGCTTGGGTCGACGTCTTCGCCCCCGGCAAAGAGGAGGCCGTCAAGATCGTCCGCCCGCACGCGGCGCGCGTCCGAGGCCGCAAGCAGATCCAGCTCGTCGGGCCTCGCGCCCGCAGCGGCCAAGGCTTGGAAATAGGGAGAGTCGGCGCCCTTGGCCTTCTCCTTTTCCGAGACTGATAGCGCGATGCGCATCTTGGAACCTCGTCCGTTGTCCTTGGTCCGTGGTCAGTTGTCTTTTCCAACTGACAACTGACTACTGACAGCTAACTGGCTATTTCCCTTTGAAATGCGGCGTCCTCTTCTCGACGTACGCCGCCAGCCCCTCGTGGGCGTCTTCGCTTTGAAACAACTGCTGCTGCAACTCGCGCTCGAGCGCCAGGCCCTCGCCGAACGGCATTTCGATTCCCGAGCAGACCGCGCGCTTGATCCGCCCCACGGCGCGAGCCGCCTTCTGCGGAGGCAGGAACTGCCGGGTGTACTCGGTGACCTGTTCGAAAAACCCGTCGCGGTCAAGCACCTGGTTCACCAGTCCGATCTCCTCGGCTTCTTCGAACGAGAACGTCCGTCCCGTGGCCATCAGCTCGATAGCCCGCGACTTGCCGACCAGGCGCGCCAAGCGCTGCGTCCCGCCCGTGCCGGGCAGGACGCCCAGGGCGACCTCCGGCAGTCCGATCTTGCCCGCGTCGCGTCGCGCCAGGCGGATGTCCGCTGCCAGCGCGATTTCGAGTCCCCCGCCCACCGTGTGGCCGTTGAGCGCGGCGATCACTAGCTTGGGCGTCTGCTCCAACCGGGTGAGCGTCTCGTTGGCGTGCAGGCAGAAATAGTACTTGAATTCCGGCGTGACGCTCGAAAGCATTTTGATGTTGGCGCCCGCCGAAAAGAACTTATCGCCCGCGCCGCGCAGGATGATGACGTGGGCAGCGCCGTCCATGCGGGCGCGCAAGATGGCGCTGTCCAGCTCCTGCATCATCTCGTAGGTATAGGTGTTGGCCGGTGGATCGTTCATCTCAATCCAGGCGATCCCGTCCCCCGTTGTGTAGTTGATAAGCGCTTTGGCGGCCGAAGTCGGTGCGGTGGTTGTTGCCATGGAACCCTCCTATTGCGTTAGTGATGGTCAGCGCGCCCTGGTACCCGGGCGCAGGTTGCGAGATTCCCGCCGGTCGCGCCGAGCTTTGACGCGCGTAGGCCCGCCAGGCGGCCGGAGCATCGGCGGTTTCTTCTCTCGCCTCGCCTGCAAACCATCGCTATTCGCTATTCTACGCCTATTTGAAACATTCTGAGTCACTGCGGTGTCAATAGCTGAGGCAGAAGGGAACCCTCAGCGCACTATTGGTTCGAGGCGCGTGCTGACGTCGTGGCTTCAAAGAGCGCGCCGGGCAGTTAGTGTGCTGTGGCTTTGCGGCACGCGCGTGTGGGCGTGACGCTTCCTTCGACGGAGGTCTAGCCATGTTTCAAGACACCTTGCTTGATTCCTCGATAGCGCGGAGGCCGGCGCTCGGGCGGATTCAGCGAATGATCGCGCTCGGAGCAGGAGCGTTGGCCTTTCTGGTCGCGTTCTTCAGCTTGCCAATCGTCTTGGCGCCGGCCGGCACAAGAGCCCTGATCGCACAATCCGCGGTCGTCGGCGCCGGCTGCATGCTCTATGCGCTGATGCTGTGCTACGTCCACGCGGACGCGCGCCGCCTCGGGCTTCAGGCGTGGCTGTGGTCGGGCGTCACGCTTTTGTTCAACCTGGCCGGCTTCCTGGCTTATCTGGTTTACTCTGCCGCAAAAACGGGCGACTGGCGCCGGGCCGCGCTCCCCATGGGGTACGTAATGGAAGTCCTTCTGGTGGGCACGCTCGTGCTAGTACCGCTGCTCTATATCGAGGGTTTGCCGAAGACAACTTTGACGGCATATTTTCCCGTGCCGCCCGCGCCTCCGCCTCTTGGAGCTGCGCGCCGAGCGACCGAGACAAGAAGCGTTCGGCGTTTGACCGCGAAAGAGATCCTAACTACCCCTGTTAAGATTCCGAACACGATCGAGCCGATCGTCGAATCGCCCGGGCCCCCGCAAGCGGTGACGTTCGAGGGGCCCGGCGTGCCGGGTGGTGACCTTAATGCAATCCGAGACGGAGTACTGAGCGACATATTCGCTGCCGGTGCTTCCCCTCCGCCTCCACCGATTCCAGCTACAAAACCCCGGCAGCCCACGAAGATTCATGTCGGGGGCCAGGTGGAAGCCGCAAAGCTCATCTTCGGTCCCAAACCGGCATATCCTCCGCTGGCAATAATAGCGCGCGTGCAAGGCGCGGTCCGGCTGGAGGCGGTGATCGGCAGGGACGGCTCGGTCGAGCAATTGAAGGTCCTGGCGGGCCACCCGCTCCTGGTAAAAGCGGCGACGGATGTGGTCTCGCGCTGGCGCTATCAGCCGACGCTCTTGAATGGCGAACCGGTCGAGGTTGAAACCGAGGTTGTGGTGAACTTTATCCTGGGCGAGTGATGGGAAGAAGGAGTTAAGAGCCAGAAGCAGAAATAGAGTGACGATGAATGATGAACGACGAATGAGGAATAGTGAACAAAAAACTTGCCGTAAGGATACCGCCTAACATTGCTCCGTTCGTAGACAAGTACAATGCCTGCGTAGCGATAACGATAATATGAAGAAAGCAGGATGCAAAGCGTAGGGGTCTTCAGTGAGTGGCCTCGCCCGGGTCCCATATCTCCGATTTTTTGTCCGACGCGTCTCGTTCGTCTCATCTGCAGGTGCTATGATAGAAGATTCGAGCCCTAGGGAACCGCTTTTATAGCGCTTCCACGCTCCCAAAGGTAGCCGCGGCACGCTTCGGGGAAGGAGGGAAAGTGAGGCAGGGACACGGGTTCCTTTTGGACGCAATGTCATGCCGGCGAGAAAAGCACCCGAATTCGAGTGGGGTATAACCTTTGAAAACAATCGCTTGGCTGGACGAGGGCGGGCAAAAGGGGAATTTTTTTAACGAAGCCTCTATGTTACATAGAATCAATATATTAAACTGAAAAGGGCGAGAAAACGAAGCATTTGACCCGGTTCCCCGGCGAACGCCTTCCAGGCCTGTAACCGATTGAAAAATAATATCATGTAGGACTAAGAGTGGGGACGCGGTGCCGCCACTGCTACCAGCTTAGGCGCAGGGAAAACTGGATTTGCCGGGCATTCTCGGCGGAGCTGATTTTGCCGAAGTTGGATGTGCCGAGGATCAGGCCCGGACGGTCAAAATTAGGGTGGTTGGTAAGGTTAAATAAGTCTGAGCGAAACACGAGACCGCTCCGCTCGTTCAGGCGAAAGTGCCGCTGCACGCTCAAGTCCCAGTCCGAAAGGCCTGGTCCGGTGATGACGTTCCGGCCTTCGTTTCCAGGGATACTGAAAGGACCTTGAGAGTCGAAGAAAACCGCTGGAGGCTTGAAGGCCGCCGTGTCGAACCAGTGCTTGGGGTTGCGCTGGTTTGAGGGAAGCTCGGGATTCACGATGAGGTCCGGCCGGTCTGTGCCGCTCGACTGGGTGCCGCTCAGCGCGGTAGGCAAGACCGCCGTAAGCGGCTGGCCGGTCTGGAACGTCAGGATTGCGGCGGCTTGCCACTGGCCGAGCGCCTTCGCCGCCCGACCGGCTTTCAGCCAGCGCCTGCCGGTCCCCAGGGGTAGCTCCCAAGTGCTTGAAAAGACGAAACGTTGCCGCACGTCGAAGTCAGAGAGCCCGCGCTCGGCCTTGAGATTGTAGTTGTCCTGGGGCTGATTAGTGCCCTGGAGTCCCGAAGCGGTGTCGATGGATTTCCCAAACGTGTACCCGGCGACAAACGAAAGCCCGCCCGAGAAGCGCCGTTCGAGCCGGAGAATCATGGCGTTATAGTTCGAGTTCACATCGGTCGCGCGCACGAACTGGTTCGATCCCGGCTGAGGGTGATACCCGAGTCGCTGCCCCGGCAGGTTCGGCACGCCCTGGTTCTGGAGGGCGCGACGCGGCAGCTTGTGGCCGTCCGAGCCGGCGTAGCTTGCGGACAGCACCGTGTGGGGCGAAAGCTCATGATCGACCGACAGGCTCCACTCGTAAACGTAACCGTTGCGGATATCGGGTGGCGAGGAAATCGCCACGGGCGGAGCGTTCCCCAACCGGTAGGCCAGCCCGTAGCTCAGCGGCGGCGGGGCGTAGGACTGGCCGCAGGCGCCCGGACCGAAGAAGCGGCAGAGGTCCAGGCCAAACAGGAATTCCGTGATCGGCGCGCTCAGCCGCGTTTCAGCGGCGTAATCGAGTTCGCCGAGAGAATTAAACACGCCCACCCCGCCGCGGACCGCAGTCTTTCCTTGGCCCGAAGGGTCGTAGGCAAAGCCGAATCGCGGCGCCCAACCGGACCAGTCCGGGCGAATCAGCGAGGGCGGCAGGCCCGCCTGCTGCGAGGTGACGAACGCGAGGCCAAACGTCTGCTGCAGCTTTTGCGCGACCGGGTCGGACGCGAGGCTCGCAGCCTGCCCGCGATCGTTGCGCACGATGGACCTCAGGGCGTCGCTCGGGTCGAGTATTGACGCCCGGCCGTCGGCGTTGGTGGGTGGCGAGTAGAACTCCTCGCGCAGGCCGTAAGTCAGCGTCAGGCGGCGGGTGGCATGAAACTCGTCTGAGAAGTAGGCGCCGAAGTAGTCCAGGCGGTCGTTCCCACCCGAGTTTCCCGCCTGGGCCAAAGAAAGGAATGGTCGGCCCAGCAGGAAGTCTGCGAACGCATTGCCCGAAACCGAACCGACGCCAGTCAATGGGTCACCGCTGAAGGAAAAGATGCCCTGGCCGAAGTCCTCAACCAGGTAAAACAGCCGCAGGCGCCGCAGGTCGCCTCCGAATTTCCAGGTGTGCCGGCCTTGGACCCAGACCACGTTGTCGGTAAACTGGAACGTGTTGTTCTTGCGAAGCTGGGGTTGAAAGATGTCGCTGTCGCCCATGTCCGCGTATCCGGGAACGTTGATCGCCGGGATGCCCCGGTTCGTCGAACCCGGCGCGCGAGCGATCCCCAGGTCCTGGAGAAAATTGCTGTGGATGTTCTGGGCTTCTTTGGTCCCGAAATAGTAGACGTAGCCCGCCCGGAAATCATTGACCAGGGTCGGTCGCAGGACTGAGGTCACACCCAGGGCAAGGTTCCTGCCCGTGTCGTTCTTGTTGGTCCCGAAGCCGGGCGGGGCGGAAGGGTTCTGCGCAAAGGTGTTGGGGATGAACGGGAAAAGCTGCTCGCTCGTGAAGTACACGAACCGTCCGAACATCTGATGGCGCGGCGTCAACTCATGGTCCACTCGCACGGTGAGTTGGTCCGTGGTAACTCGCCGCAGGCCCACGTTGACGTTGTTGTGGCCAGGCGGCGCTTCGGGTTCGCTAGGTAGGGGAACGCGATCGAGAATCGCGCGCGACAGAGGGTCGATTTTTGAGTCGGGGATCTGCTTCCCCTGGAACGGCTGGCCCGTCGCGGGGTCGATGATGGAAAGGAACGGCTTGCCGGTGAGCGGATCGAGTCCGCTGAAGTCTCCTCGGCGCAGCGCAGCGGGGGGAAGCAGAGTGATATTGGTGACGCTCTGGCGCACGCGGAAACCCTCGTAGTTAGCGAAGAAGAACGTTCGGTCACGGCGCAGAGGGCCTCCTTCGCTCCCGCCAAACTGGTTCTGGCGAAAGGGCGGAATCGGGCGGCTCGGATGGTCAAAGAAATTCTTGGCGTCGAGCGCGCTATTGCGCAGGAACTCGTAAGCCGTCCCGGAAAACCGGTTTGTGCCGAAGCGCGTGGCGATGTTGACCTGTGCGCCCGACGTGATGCCTTGCTCCGCCGAGTAGGAGTTCTCGAGCACCTTGAATTCTCGGATGGCGTCGACCGAGGGGTTCACGGTCAGGCTGTAGGCAAACGGCTCCATCAGCGTGATCCCGTC
>QHZK01000588.1 GCA_003224635.1 Acidobacteriota bacterium
CAAACGCTTTTTCGCCCGCGCCCGTCAGGATCGCCGCGCGCGCGTCTTCGTGGTCTCGAACCTCGTCGAAGCACGCCCCCAGTTCTTCCATCACCTTGCGGTTGAGAGCGTTCAGCTTCTCGGGCCGCTTCACCGTGACGTAGGCGATACCGCCGCGCGTCTCGTAAAGCAAGGTTTCGTAAGGCATCGAACCTCCGTGACATGGATCAGGCAGCAGCGGTATGATCCGTCGCATTTCATTCAGGAAAGCTTCTCTCCAGTAAGCATTCGGGAAAGGGGTCACATAAATGTTGGACTGGTCTGGATTGATGTTGCGGGATCGGACAGCCTCGCGCACATAGTCCCCAATGGACTTCAGAACAATTACCACTGCCTCCGGCTTATATTCGATTAGCCGGGCTTTCAGAGCGTCAATCCCTTCGCGGCATTTCCTTTTCCTCTCTTCCTCGGATAGGTCATTTATGGGTTCGTGAACGAGGTCATCGAGGTAAAATCCTTGCTCCTTGAACCACCTCAGAAAGTCCTCGGGCCGATCATCGAACGCGAACGCGGTCCGAATCGCGCGATAAAGAGCAGAGTTTTCGTCATAGAAAAAAGCGCCACCTCTCGGAGGCGATTCTCCAACAAATAGCGTCTTGACGCGTTGTGGCAAGAACTCTCGACGACGTTTCTCGCACTCTTGGTGCATGTTGTTTCCAAACTTGATCATGCCCACTGTCTCACACTGGCCCGTGCGCTGTAGCGGCGCTCTATGAGCGCCGGAGGGCTTGAAAACTCGATTCGGCGGTCATAGACCGCCGCTACAGCGATAGTCATCGCCACGAATTCGCTAGCCTACAAGCAAGTTATTAGGCTTCGGGTTTTTCGGGTCGGTGTAATCGTAGAAACCCTTGCCGGATTTGCGTCCGTACATTCCCGCCAGCACCATCCGTTTCATCAGCGGCGGAGGCGCGAACCGCCTTTCGCGGTACTCGCTGAACAGGATTTCCGCGATGTAGTAGGTGGTCTCGACGCCCACAAAATCGAGCAAGGTCAACGGGCCCATGGGATGATTGCACCCGAGCCTCATGCCGTTGTCGATATCCTCGATCGTCCCGAAGCCTTCTTCCAGGGCGCGAATAGCGTCGAGCAGATACGGTACCAGCAGCCGGTTGACGATGAATCCCGCACGGTCAGAGGTCAGGATGGGGACCTTGCCCACCTGGCGCGCGTAATCGAGACCCAACTGAACCACCGCCGGATCGGTGACCACGGTCTTTACCAGCTCCACGAGTTTCATCAACGGGACAGGATTGAAAAAGTGCATGCCGAGGAAGCGAGGCGCGCGCTGGGTTGCGGTCATCATTTCCGTGATGGACACCGACGACGTATTGCTGGCAAAGACCGCTTCCGGTTTCACCATCGCGTCAATGGTCCGAAAAAGCTCGCGCTTGCGGTCGAGGTTCTCGATGATTGCTTCAATCACCAGATCGCAATCGGCCAGATCATCGAGCTTCAGCGTCGGCTTCAGGCGGCCGAGCGCCTCAGCCGCCTGATCGGCCGAGAGCGTTCTCTTTTCGGCCAGCTTCTTCAGAGATTTCTCGATCGAGGCCAGGCCCTTGTCCAGCAACTCTGCGGAGACTTCCCGCACCACCGTCGGGAAGCCTGCCGTCGCCGCAACCTGAGCGATCCCCGAACCCATCAAACCGCAGCCGACCACGCCAACTCTGCGAATCTCCATCGGTTTAATCCCTCGGTTGAGAATGACGGTATATCTCGAAATTTGACAGCATAGCCCCCTTTTGTTAGATTTTCAAAGGCGCTCGACTGCGGCGTTGGTTTGCGAGGGAGCGAGCCGTGCGCAGCGTCTTGATTTGACCGCGAGCTTCCCCCCGGATGGCCCAGGGGCCCAGGCTGGTATCCTGCCCACAACAGGCGAACCCGGCGCTTTCGCGACGCCGACAGTCCTATGGCAGAAGCCCGATACATCCGCAACTTTTCGATCGTGGCCCACATCGACCACGGCAAGTCCACGCTGGCCGACCGGCTGCTCGAGATGACGGGCGCGCTCGCCAAGCGCGAGATGGCGGAGCAGGTGCTCGATTCGATGGACCTCGAGCGCGAGCGCGGCATCACCATCAAGGCCCATGCGGTACGCCTGCTCTATCGCGCCCGCGACGGCAATGAATACCAACTGAACCTCATCGACACGCCGGGCCACGTGGACTTTTCCTACGAGGTCTCGCGCAGCCTCTCGGCCTGCGAAGGCGCGTTGCTGGTGGTGGACGCTTCGCAGGGCGTCGAAGCCCAGACGCTCGCCAACGCCCAGCTCGCCTTGACCAACCGGCTCGAGATCATCCCGGTGATTAACAAGATCGATCTGCCGGGCGCGGACATCGGGGCGACCAAGCAGCAGATCGAGCACGCGCTGGCGCTCGACCCGAAGGGAGCCCTTCTGATCAGCGCCAAGCAGGGCGCCGGGGTCGACCAGGTGCTCGAAGCCATCGTCGCCCGCGTCCCGCCTCCCAAGGGTTCGCCCGAAGAGCCCCTTCAGGCGCTGATCTTCGATTCCTGGTATGACAGCTATCGCGGCGTGGTGGTGCTGGCGCGCGTCGTCCAAGGCACGCTTCGCGTCGGGACGCGCGTTCGGCTCTGGTCCAACGGCCAGCTCTACACGGTCGAAGAGTTGGGAATCCGGACCCCCAAGACGGTGCTGGTCGAGAAACTTGTGGCTGGCGAAGTCGGCTACGTGATTGCGAACATCAAGCGCGTGTCGGACACCCGCATCGGCGACACGATCACGGACGACGGCCGTCCGGCTTCGGCGCCTCTGCCGGGGTTTGAAGAAATCAAGCCCATGGTTTTTGCCGGACTCTACCCCGTCGAGGCGAACCAGTATGAGGCCCTGCGCGATGCGCTCGAAAAACTGCGGCTGAACGACTCTTCGTTTTTTTATGAGCCGGAAAATTCGCTGGCCCTCGGCTTCGGGTTCCGCTGCGGATTTCTCGGCCTGCTGCACATGGAGATCATCCAGGAGCGCCTGGAACGGGAATTCAATGTCAGCCTGATCACGACCGCGCCCGGCGTTCGCTATCGTGTTACCACCAAGACGGGCGAGGTCATCACCGTCGAGAGCCCCACTAAATTCCCGCCCGCGGCCGACATCGCGCAGATCCAAGAGCCCGTGATCACCGCGCTGATCCTCACCAACGACGAGTTCCTGGGCGGGATTCTGAAGCTGGTCGAGGAAAAGCGCGGCGTGCAGAAAGGGTTTGAATACGTTTCGCCGAAGCGCGTCCTGTTGACTTATGAGCTCCCGCTCAACGAGATCGTGCTCGACTTCTACGACCGGCTGAAGTCGGCCTCGCGCGGATACGCCTCGCTCGACTACCACTTCTCAGGCTACTGGGAATCGGACCTGGTCAAGGTGGACCTGCTCGTCGCC
>QHZK01000138.1 GCA_003224635.1 Acidobacteriota bacterium
GATTCGACCCCGGTGGTCGGGAGTGAAGATTGTGGATTCAGGGCCATCGACTTCGGAAACGATGAATGATGAACGATGAAGAATATGAAGAATGAATGATGAATCGCCACGGGGTTTCGTTCACCATTCACCATTCATCATTGTTCGGTCACCGCTCATTATTTCTTTACGCCGCCTAAGGCAAGCCATTATACTGGTGCGCTTTTCGAGCGGCAAAAATCTTTTGGGCGGATTGGTGCCGCCAGTCCGAACGCGGGCCGAACGCGGGGACGATGAGCCGTGATTTCATTCCTGACAGGTTTCGCGACCAGGTGGCGCTGGGGGTGGGAGGCGCGCAGGGCATCGGCAAGGCGATCGCGGTGCGGCTCGGGCGCGAGGGCGCGCGTGTCGTCATCGCCGATATCGACCGGCCGATGATGGCGCGCGCCGCAGGCGAACTGTCGGATGAGGGCGGCCGAGCGCGACAGGTTCTTTGCGACGTGCGAAAGCCGCGGCAGGTGAATCGGATGGTCGAGCAGGCGGTCCGCTGGCACGGCAGGGTCGATGTGCTGATGTACATCGCCGGCGTCGGCAAGACGGCGCCGTTCACGAGGACCGACGAGCGCCACTGGGACTGGACGGTGGACACGAACCTCAAGGGTGCGTTTCTTGTGGCGCGCGCGGTCGTGCCTCACATGATCAAGCGGCGGCGGGGGAAGCTCGTCTTCATGGCCTCGACCAACAGTTGGGACGCGGAAGCGGAACTGGCGCCCTACAACGCCTCGAAGGCGGGGGTCTTCTTGCTGGCCAAGACGCTGGCGCGCGAGCTCGGTCCTTACGGCATCAACTCGAACGCCGTCGGCCCTGGTCTGATTCGAACCCGCCTCACCGCGCCTCTGCTGAAGGATCGCAAATTCATGCGCAAGTATCAGAATCTCATACCGCTCGGGCGTGTCGGTGAACCCGAAGACATTGCCGGGCCGGCGACGTTTCTGGCCTCGCCAGACGCAGACTATGTGAACGGAGTTCTGCTGTTTGTGGACGGAGGGCAGCTTGCTTGAAATGGTGAATTGTGAATTATGAATGGTGAATTCTGAACTCTGAACCTTGAATCCCGAATCCTGATCCTGGCACCGGGAGATTAACATGCGCAAAGTGATTCGTACGACTCATGCTCCCCGTCCGCGGGGCGTCTACTCGCAGGCGATTGTCGACGGCGATTTCGTCTTTGTGGCTGGTCAGGGGCCGATCAATCCCGTGACCAACGAGCTCGAACTCGGCGATATCCGCTCGGAAACCCGGCGGACGCTCAAGAACATTCAGGCGATCCTCGAAGCGTCCGAGTGCACGCTGAAGGATATCGTAAGGATCGGCGTCTTTCTGGCCGACCTGAAGGATTTCGACGCCATGAACGAGGTCTTCAGACAGTTCTTCCCCGAGGATCCCCCGGCCCGCACCACGGTAGGGTGCGCGTTGCCGAAGATCAAGATTGAGATTGACTGCATCGCGCGGCGGCGCAAGCCGGGCGAGCAGCGGTAGGACCACGCCTGAGCCGACAGACATGCCGTGAGGACAAACATGGTCTCATCGTTAGAAGAGGCGATGCCTTTCTTTAGCCAGTGGAAGAGCGAGAGAACGCCTCTGGACATTGTCTTCTCGGACCAGGGAGTGGGTCTCAAGTTTTCAGGTTTTTTGTTGAAGGCCTCGCGCGAGGACGGACTGGTCGTGGCCAACGACGAGTCGCTCGAGGCTGTGTTGACGGTCTCGCTGCGCTGGGTCCGGTCTCTCAGCTTCGCCGATGCGCGTGAGGCCCCCGAGGAGCATCGGCGGCTGGTAGAATCCAGCATCGACTGTGCGTGGGAGATTACGTTGGTCAAGGGCGCGAAATTGGCGCTGTATGCGCGACGAGGGTAGCGGTCGAAACACCTGTAGCGCAGAGTCGCTGATTTTGCGACTCTGCGGCTCTTCCTGAGCCGAACCGCAGAGTCCCAGACCCAGGGACTCTGCGTTACCAGCGGTAGGGGGGAGGGACCGCTGACCGTGAAGCCTGGAGGTTTCCATGCATTATCGAGAACTTTCGACGCCGGCGCTGACCATCGACCTGGACATCCTGGAGCGCAATCTCGACCGGATGGCGCGCTACTGCCGAGAGCACAATCTGGGCCTGCGCCCTCATACCAAGACCCATAAGACCGTGGAAGTGGCGAGGCTCCAGCTCGAGCGCGGCGCCGTGGGCCTGACCGTCGCCAAGGTCGGCGAGGCCGAGGTGATGGCCTCGGCGGCCGCGACCGAGCCGCCCGAAATCCTGGTGGCCTATCCGATTTATGGCGGCGAGAAGTTGCGACGCCTCTCCGAGCTCGCACTCGCGCGGAGGATCCTTCTGTCGCTCGACAGCGAGGTGACGGCGCAGGAGCTCTCGCGCGCGGCTACCGCGCAAGGCGCCACCTTCGGGGTGTTGGTGGAGTTTGACTCAGGGCTCAGGCGCTGCGGCCTCGAGCCCGGGCCGGCCTGCCTGGAGCTCGCCAAGAAGGTTGAGGCGCTGCCGGGACTGAAGTTTCGCGGCCTCATGACCTACTACGGGAACATCTGGGGGACCGAACCCGAGCGCCGCGACGAAACCGGGCGGGTGGCAACGCGCGTCGGGCAGGCGCTCAAGGCTTTTGTCGAGGCCCGCATGCCCGTGCCGATCGTCTCCGGCGGATCGACTCCCTCGGCTCAGCTCTCGCACGAGATTCCGGGAATCACGGAAATCAGGCCTGGGACGTACGCCTACAATGACCTCAACACCTTTTATCAAGGAGCGTGCGGGCTCGAAGATTGCGCGGCGCGCGTGGTCGCGACCGTGGTTTCGACTGCGGTACCGGGCCGGGCCATGATCGACGCCGGATCGAAGACCCTCTCTTCCGACGCGCTCGGTTCCGGGCCCAAGACCGGGCACGGCTACGTGGTTGAAGCGCCGGACGCCAAGCTGATCAAGCTCAACGAGGAGCACGGTCACCTGGATATTACCGACTCCGCCCACCGGTTCCGCGTGGGTGAGGTCGTTACCGTGATTCCCAACCACGTCTGTACGTGCGTCAACATGCACGATGAGGCGTTTCTGTTGTGCAACCAGGAAGTGGTGGGCTGCTGGCGCGTGGCGGCGAGGGGCAAGATCCGGTAGCGACTAGGTAATTAGTCAGTTAATTTTACTACAGTATACTTTCTGCGTCGACGCGGAGTTTCGCAGTGTCCCGCCCGTCGCATCGTTTTCCCGAGCCGTGTGCTCATCACGCGACAGATTAACTCTAAAGTACAGATCATAACCAAAGAGCTACGTCATCTCTTGCTTTATGCTGGCTAGATGATTAACCATCGACGTATGTTGCTGAATTAACTGAAGTTGACTGTCAACGTCCGGTTGCGTTGTCGTCCCACGCTGGGTACCGATCTGAGTTGTCTTCGAGTTATTGTTTTTTCAGCTCGACATCGAAGCTTTGGCAATTGCATTGCCCTTCGTGAGGTTGCACGCGCATTCGACAAGCTCGAGTAGAGATTGCAGGGGAGGGAATGTTCGCATGATCACGTGTCGCAAGTGCGGTTGGTTGGGAGCGAACGAAGATCGCAAATTTGGAGCCTGTCCGGAGTGCGGCGGGCGCAAATTCGCTGACAACGTTGAACTGTGGGCGGAAAAAGCCGCCTGGGCCGTGCTGATCAGTTTCGTCGCCTACGTCGTTACCTTCGTCTCATTGGGCTGATGACCTCACCATGTTTGGACTGGGAGCGCGGGCGTCCCGCCCGCTCCGACCTGCCCGGCCTCGCACCTCACACCAACATTCACTCGATATGAGCCAACCGGCGCTGAGTGACCTGTTGACACCCACGAATCAGCTTGTAGGATGAAGGGTGGATTCTTGGAGCTTGTCAAACGGGAAGCCAATCCGACAGGGCTGCCGGCCCGCCTCTGGTTTTAACCTGCTGATCGCGTTCTGCCTCATCCGGGGATTGATGGCCGCGGGAGCCTCACCGCATCCGCCATCTGAGCGCGCCAAACTGGGCCCCGCAGCGAACCTCCAGGACCTGGCACGACGCGCGGCTCGGGAAAGCGTCTGGCCGTCCCTGCGCAGATATGCTGTGTCGACGAAGGACAGCGAGGAGCGCGGCCTCGCGTACTTCGCTCTGGGTTACCGCGAGTACGGTGCGGGTGAAACTTCGCGCGCCTCGGCTGATCTGGCCCGCGCCGCGGCAACCGGGTTCTCCCTAGCCGACTTCGCCTTGTATTATCGCGCCGAGGCGGCCCAGGAGCCGGCGCTAGTCGTCGAAGCCTTACAGGGTTTCTCCACGCGCTATCCAGAGAGCACGTTGCGGTATGACGCGCTTGCGCTGCTGGCTCAGGCCTTCCTTCAAACCAGCCAGCCCGAGCGCGCAATCGAGGTCTTGACGGCTGAGCCGAAGGTCCAGCAGCGTCCGGGCCTCGTGCTGCTGCTCGCAAAGGCGTATGGACAGGCGCAGCGGCTCCCGGAGGCCGCCAAAGCCTTTGGAGACGTGTACCATGCTTTCCCGGCAGCTCCCGAAGCCGCCGTCGCGGGAGCTGCCCTGAAGCGGCTCAAGGCGCAACTCGGCGCAGGCTTCCCCGCCGTAACGGAAGAAGTTCAGGTACATCGGGCAGCTAGACTGTTGAGCGCCTCACGCTATCGCGAAGCCTTGGAAGAGTTTAACGCGCTAATAGACTCCTACCCTTCCAGCCCGTCTGGATCGGCGTGGAGGCTGGCGCGTGCGCGCTGCCTGATCCGCATGAAGCGCGTCCAGGATGCGGTCGACGCCCTCTCAGGCAGTTTCGCTGGGAACCCGCAGGCCGATGCTGAGCGATTGGCGACGCTCGTCGAGGCCTACTCCCGATTGGACAACTCCGCGTCAATGCTCATCGTGCTCGACCAGCTCCGCAACGTTTATCCCCAGTCTGAGTCTTACCGGTCGGCCCTGTTCTGGGCGGGCGCTTTATTCGCCGACAAGGGTGACTGGGCGACCGCCGTCCGCTATTACCAGCCCTTGGCGGAGGCCGCTCCGACCACCGATCTGGGTCGGGAGGCAAACTGGCGGGTGGCCTGGGCCAATTACCTCCAGGGTGACACGGAGAAAGCTGGCTTGGGGTTTGCGGAGCATCTCAGGCATTATCCCGACTCGCCTCACGTCCCGGCAGCGCTTTATTGGTTCGGGCGTCTGGCTGAAGAGCGGGGAGCGACATCGGAAGCTCGCGCGCTCTATGAACTGCTCGCCAAGCGCTTCGTGGACGGCTATTACCCGCTCCAGGCCAACCGGCGGCTCAAGTCGCTCAACGGGGACCCGGCCGGCCGGGCTGGGCCGGCGCATGCGCCAACCACGCCAGAGGCGGGGGGACCGCCACTCGCCGAGGCGCTCGAGAAGATCCCGCCGCGCGAGCCCCCTCGGGCTGGCCTTTGCGCGGCGACGCCCGGCGAAATCCCTCGCCCTTTCCTGACGCTCACCGCGCTCAGCCTCGACGATCTGGCGGAGCAATATCTAAAGACGCTTTTGTCCAACCGGCCGAGTGGAACCGAGGTTCTTCTCGCCTTGACGAACCTTCAAGCCGAGCAAGGCGAGTATAGCGACGCCCTGTTCAATGCGAAGCGGCTCGTGCCCAACTACTTCGAGTACCAATCTTCGGAGCTTCCTCGGGAAATGTGGCAGTGGCTCTATCCGCGGGCGTTCTGGAGCGTCGTCCAGCGCCAGGCGCGCCTGAATCGCCTGGACCCCTATCTGGTCATGGCGCTGATTCGCCAGGAGTCGGCCTTCAATCCGAAGGCGACTTCGGTGGCCAACGCGCGCGGCCTGATGCAGGTGTTGCCAAAGACAGCCGCCAAGGGGCTCAGCCGCCGGCGCCGCCGCGGCGTCGGGCAGAGGCTTTACGACCCCGCGTATAACATCCGCCTGGCTTGTCGCTACTTCCGGCAGATGCTCGACGCCTTCAACGGAAACGTCGAGCAGGCGCTCGCCGCCTATAACGCGGGCGACTTCCGGGTGAAAGACTGGCTGAGCCAGCGCTCGTTCCGCGATCCGCCTGAGTTTGTGGAGTCCATTCCGTTTCGCGAAACGCGCCTTTACGTGGAAACCGTGATGCGCGATGAGGTAGTCTATCGACGGTTGCTGAGCGGTTCGCCTCGGTTCATGAAGTGCGGTCAAAGTGCAAATTAAAGTGTAAAGTTGAAGGGTAAAGGATAAAGTGTAAAGGGGTAAATGGTAAAGGAGGCGTCAGTCCGATTCAGGTTGTGACCTTTGATCCTTTACCCTTCACACTTTAACCTTTTCAACTTACTGAACTATGAGAGACTCGCCCATTTCGCTCAAAGCGCAGCAATTCACCGAGTCCGTCATCCGCGAGATGACCCGGCTCGCCATGGAGCACGACGCCATCAACCTGGCCCAGGGGTTTCCGGACTTTGCCGCTCCGGCCGAGGTGAAGGACGCCGCCGTGCGCGCCATCTGCGCCGACGTGAACCAGTACGCCATCACCTGGGGAGCGCGCGAGTTCCGCCGGGCGATTGCCGAGCGCTTCGGTAAAGACACCGGCCTCGAGATCGACCCCGAGCGCGAGATCACGGTCTGCTGCGGCGCCACGGAGACCATGATCGCGTCGATGCTGGCCGTGATCGACCCCGGCGAAGAGGTGGTCATCTTCGAGCCGTTCTATGAGAACTACGGCCCGGACGCCATCATCTGCGGCGCGGTTCCGCGCTTCGTGCGCCTGCGGCCTCCCGACTGGACGTTCGACCCGGACGACCTGGCTCGGGCTTTTAACGAGCGGACACGCGCCGTCATCCTCAACACGCCGAACAACCCGACCGGCAAGGTCTTCTCGCGCCAGGAGCTGGAATCAATCGGCCGGCTGGCCGAGCGCTGGGACGCTTACGTCATCACCGACGAGATTTACCAATACATCGTCTACGACGGCGCCGAGCACGTCTCCATCGCCACGCTGCCGGGCATGCGCGAGCGCACCATCACCATCAACGGCATGTCGAAGACGTACAGCGTGACCGGATGGCGCGTGGGCTACGCCATCGCCCCTCCTGAAGTCACAAACGCCATCCGCAAGATGCACGACTTCCTCACCGTGGGCGCGCCGGCGCCCATGCAGGAAGCGGGTGCGGTGGCGCTGAGACTGCCGGAGAGTTACTATGAAAAGTTGCGCGCCGCCTACGCCTTGCGGCGGCAACGGATGCTCGGGGCCCTCGAAAGCGCTGGGTTCCGCTGCTTCAAACCGCGCGGCGCTTACTACATGATGACGGACATTTCGGGCTTCGGTTTTCTGAGCGACGTTGACTTTACGCGTCACCTGGTCCAGGAAATCGGCGTGGCGGTCGTGCCGGGCAGCAGCTTCTATAGCGACCCGAACCCGGGCCGCCAGCAAGTGCGGTTCTGCTTCTCGAAGACCGACGCCACTCTCGACGGGGCATCGCGGCGGCTGCAAAAACTGCAACGGGCGCGATCGGCGCGGTCTTCATGATGCATCGATTTCTATCTCAGCCATTAACACGCCTCTCGTAATCAAGCAACAGTATACAGCGCGGCTGTCAGCCGCAACCAAAAACCTCTCCGTGTCCTCCGTGCCTTTCAGGCTGTAACACGGAGTGCACGGAGCACCTCCGCGAACTCTGTGTTGAGATTCTTCTGACCGCGGAGGACACAGCGGCACAGCCGTAGCCAGACAGCACGAAGAAAATTTGTGCAAGACGCAAACATTTTGGTTGTTAGTAGTACGCCGAACAGACTCCACGCGACGCCTATGGATTTCATTTCCCGCCGGACGGAATCTCGAAGCGAGGCGAAAAATCGCCGGCCGCGTAACGCACCAGCGCGTCGAGCAGGTAAGTGGCGTAGGGGTCGCTCGCGTAGGTTGTCCCGAGAGAGAACGTGCAGACCAGGAGTTTCCCCTTCCCGTAGCGCGCCTGGACGAGCGTCCCCACGTTCGAGTGGATCCAGCCGTAGAAGATGCCGGCGAGCACGTCGCTTGAAAACTCCGCAGGCACGCCCCGGACCACCGCCCCAGGCGTGGCGGCCTGCGTTTCAAAGCCGGCGAGCCTGCCGGACCCGAGTCGCTTGAACGGCTCCTGGTTGTTGCGGACCCAGAGGAAACTCGAGATCCAGTTGCCGTCGAGGTCCGAGCCGGCGCGCGGTATCACTTCGAGGCCGGGCGCGAGCGTCTGCCGGTCACTGGTTATGAGAATCACCCGCCCGCCGGCCTGAAGGGTCTGCTTCAGTTTGTCGTCAAAGGCGGAGGCAATCGTCACCGGAAAGGCCTCCGCGCCCGACGGCGTCTGATAGCCTCGCGCGCGCATCCCATTCACGAGCCTCCGCAATTTCCCTCCGGGGTCCTCGAAGGTGACGGGGGGCGGGAGTTCCGGACGTTCGGGAGGATACAGAAACAGGTCGACCGAATTCT
>QHZK01000139.1 GCA_003224635.1 Acidobacteriota bacterium
CGATGGGTCCGGCAGCTGCGCCGGGGGCGTAACGGTGTTGTTGAGCCGAAGGAAGTTGTAGCCGTAGAAAACGCGGAACGGAGCATTGACGACGGGAAGGACAACCTGGAGCTCCAGCCCGGTCGAGCCTCGAGGCCTGAAGTTCGTTACGCCGATGGGCTTCAGCTCGGTCGGGAGCTTGAAGTCCGGGAACTCCTTCGCGATGCTGCTCAGCGCGGCGGGCGAGAGCTTGAGCTGGTCGGGGCGCAAGATGAACGTCGAGCCGACGTCCACGAAGGGTGCCAGGGTCACCGGGCCGGCAATGGGTATCCTGTATTCAAAATTCGTCAGGAGCGACGTATCGCCGCCCGGGAACTGGAGGGTATTGTAAGGGAACCTGGTGAACGACCCGCAGGAGCCTGACTTTTGTCCGTTCGAGCCGACACTCTGAATTGGGTTGCCTTGACTGTCCCGGTTGCAGACCTGCCCGATCGTCGGGAAGAATCCCATGGGACTGATGGTGTAGATGTCGAAACCTCGGATGTCATACTCGCCGCCCATGTAGATGCGCGAAAACGGAGGCGGAACGCGGCCGCCGAAACCCGAAATGGTTGACGCCCGAGCATGGAAGGCCAGCGTATTGCGGCCGTGGTTGATCGGATGAAAGTATTTCGCCTCAATCACGGGCTGGATGGTGTTGACGTTTCCGCCCAGCACGCTCCCCGAGAAGCCCAGGGACGCGAAGAGGTATCTCCCGGCCGTGACGTTAAGCTCGCTGCCGTTTAGGGTGTTGTAAAGGAACGTGGGCGTAATCTGGCTGCTGGTGATTCCCCTCAACTGGCTCGGGCCCTGAAACTGTCCGAAGGAAAGCGCCTGGAAGAGCGACTGGGTCGCCGGGTTGAAGGTCTCGACGCTGCTCACCGAAAAGCTATAGGTCAAACCGACGCGGCTGAAGTGGCGGTGCAGCGGATAGCTGGCAAAGGCGGTAAACCCGGCGGAGTTCTGTTGGAAGTTCTGGAAGAGTTGCCCGTAGCCCACCTGCTGCAGCGCGAACGGGTTGAGACCCGCAATCGCGGCCGTTTGACGAAGCTGGTCGAAATGATAGTCGCTCTTGAAAACCGTGAACCCCGTGGTAATCGCCCGGTCAAGCAGGTAGGGTTCGGTAAACCCGAAGGAGTAGAGCCGCTGGAAGGTTCCGAACTGGGCCTCCACGCTGAGCGTCTCCCCCAATCCCAGAAAATTGTTGGTGGCGTAGTTGATGCCGACAAAGTTGCCCGCAATCCCGCTGATGCCGCCCGAGAAGCCGATGGAGTTTCGCCCCTTCTCCTTCACCTTCACGTTGACGTCGACCGTGCCCTCCTTCTCGTTCTGCTTGATGTCGTAGTCTTCCTTCTTGATCGGATCAAAGAAGCCGAGCTGGTTGACGCGCAGGATGCTGTAGTCCCACAGCGTGGTACTGAAGAGCTGGCCCTCGTTGAGCAGCAGTTCCCGCCGGATCACCTTATCTCGGGTCTTGGTATTCCCGGAGAACTCGATGCGATGGACAAAGAACTGCTTCTCTTCGTCGAAGTCCAGCGCCAAGTTGACCAGGCGCCTTTTGTCATCGCGCTCGGGATCGGGGGTGGCCACGAAGTTGATGTAACCGAACTGCCCGTAGAGCTTCTTGTAGTTTTCGAGGGCCTTCCGCACCTTCGAGAGGTTGAAAATATCGCCGCTCTTCATTTGCAGGACGGGCGCGAGCTGTTCCTGCTTGAACAGCTTGTTGCCGCGGATGACGAACTTGCCCAGCCGGTATTGAGGCCCTTCCTCCAGGGGAATGGTGAGGTCCACGCGCTTGCCGCGCCCCCAGCTCCAGAAAAAGGGCGCCCGGTGCTTGGTATCGGTCATCTTGATCTGAGGCTCCTTCACCAAGGCGGTGAAATATCCGTGGTCCTGGTAGAGGCTGCGGACCTGTTCCAAGTCATAATCGATTTTATCCTTGTCGTAGGTCTTGTGGAACCAGTAGAACCACGGAGGCGCGCCGAAGGGCTTGGAGTACTTCATGGCGCGCTCCAGCGTGAGATTGGAAAACACCGTGTTGCCTTGAAAGCGAACGTTGCCCACCTTGACCTTGGGACCCTCCACGACGATGAACACCAGGGCCACAGAGTTCGGAGGGATGTTCCGGGTGCGGGCGCGCACGCTGGCGAACTGCCGGCCGTGTTCCGCGAGGAGTTGCTGGAGGACAACTTCGGCGCGCTTGATCACGACGGGGTCATACTGGGACTGAATCGACAGCCCCACCTTGCGCTCCTTGAACCGGTCAAGCACGTCGGACGTCTGGACGCTGCTCAGGCCCTTGTAGTCGATGCTGCGTACCAGCTTCTTCTCGCGCACGAAAAATGTGACGATCTTCCCTGTCTTGCCGTCGGAGACCTCCAACCGGACGTCATCCAGAAATCCGGTGTTCCACAGCGCCATGAAATCGCGCTCCAGCGCGTTCTCATCGTACACGTCGCCTGGCTTGGAAAAGATCCTGGCGCGAAGAGTAGCGGCCGGGATGCGGCGGTTCCCGCGAAATATGATGCTTTCAATAACAGTTGCCTGAGCTTCCGGAGCAGGGGCGGGAGCGGCGGGCTTGCCGGTGTCTGGCGTCTGCGGAGTGGCAGGCGCAACTTGGGGCGCCTCGAGCTGGAGTTGGGGCTGAGCAGGAGTCGGCTGGTTGCCGGGCTTCTGCTCCCCAGGTTTTTCCTCGGCAGGCTTCTGCTCAGGAGGCTTCTGGTGGGCAGGTTTTTGATCCCCAGGCTTCTGGTCGGTCGGTTTCTGCTCTGTCGACTTCTGCTCAGTGGCCTTCTGATTTTGCGGAGCCGGCGGCCTTTGGTCTTGTTGCGGGACGTTGGGGGAGGATGCCGCAGATTTGTCGGCCGGGGCCGGGTCTTGGACCGCGCAAAGCTTCGACGTGCTGGGTCCGAGCCCGCAGAATAGGATGAGCGCCAGGACGCGCGACAGGTGCAAGCTCGCGTTCAACCTGCGTTCCGAACCCCTAACTTTCGCGCTCAAGAGGCGAGACCCTCGCTCGTTACTGGCTTTACATTCCGATGCGTGGAATTTATCAGAAGTTGGCCGGGAAATCAGCTTCATCAGACAGCGACTGACCGCTGCGCTCCGGCAGGACAGGGCGTTTTGAGAATCGGATGGTTGATTGGTTGGCCGGTGTGTGTCCCGCGCCCAATGGGAGCCTCAGCGGCCCCCGTCGAACGCGCTGTAGCGGCGCTCGAAGCCTGCCCTGGAAAGTAGCGTCGAAGAAAACCCGCACCGGCGGCGGTCATAGACCGCCGCTACAGCCGTGGCCAGGCAGCATTAGGTAGAAAGCGGAGTGGCGCCGACGAGCTTGTCGTTTACCGACCGGTAGTAGAGCGACTCATTGGTAACGATGACTTCCAAAGCCGCGGGCGCGACGACCTCGCCCTGGATCAGCGCCTCGGAGAGCGGGTCTTCGACGTGCTTCTGCAACGCGCGGCGCAGCGGCCGAGCCCCGTACGAGCGGTCGGTGCAGGTCTTCTCCAGGATCCAGCGCGCGGCTTCCGGCGACAGGCTGATGGAGATGTTCTTCTGAGCCAGGTTCTGGTTCATCACGCCTACCAGCAGGTCCATAATCTGCAGCAAGTCGGCATCGGCCAGGGCGTTGAAAACGATGATTTCGTCCAAGCGATTCAGGAACTCGGGGTTAAAGAGGCGCTTGACCTCGCTCATCACCAGGTCCTCAATCTTCTTGTCTGTGGCTTCCTCGTTGGCCGACTGGAAGCCCATATGGGCGCGGCGTTCGAGGTACCGGGCGCCGATATTCGAGGTCATAATCACGATCGTGTTCTTGAAATCCACGGTGTTGCCGAGGCCGTCGGTCAGCTGGCCGTCTTCGAAAACCTGGAGCAGAATGTTGAAAATGTCGGGGTGCGCCTTCTCAATCTCGTCGAGCAGGATGACCGAGTACGGAGACCGGCGGACGCGTTCCGTGAGTTGCCCGCCCTCCTCGTAGCCGACGTAACCGGGCGGTGAGCCGATCAGCTTTGAAACGGAGTGCTTCTCCATGAATTCGGACATGTCGAAGCGCACCAGAGAGCGCTCCGATCCAAACAAGAACGCCGCCAGGCTGCGCGCCATCTCGGTCTTGCCGACGCCCGTCGGACCCAGGAAAAGGAACGAGCCCACGGGCCGGCCCGGGGCCTTGAGTCCCGCACGCGAGCGCCGGATGGCCCGCGCCAGGGCGGAGATCGCCTTGTCCTGGCTGATGATGCGCTTGTGGAGCTCGTCCTCGATGCGCAACAGCTTCGACATCTCTTCCTCTTTGATCGAGGTCACCGGGACGCCGGTCCAGCGCGCCACTACCTCCTCAATGTCCTCCCGGGTGACCACGCCCATGGCCGTTTCGTCGATGTTGTACTTCTCGCGCAGCAGGCGCAGGTTCTCCCGCTCTTTGCGCTCTTCGTCCGAGTAAAACCGGGCCTTCTCAAATTCGTGGTTGGCGATGGCGTTTTCCATCCGGTGGACCACAAACTTGATTCGCTTTTGCACGTCGATCATTTCCTCGGGCAGGGAACTCTGGCGCAGCTTCACGCGCGCGCCGGCCTCATCAATCAGGTCGACTGCTTTATCGGGTAAGTAACGGTCCGGAATGTAACGGCTGGAATCGAGCACCGCCGACCGCAGGGCGTCGTCGGTATAGGTGACGGCATGGAACTTTTCGTAGCGGTCCTTGATGCCGAACAGGATCTGAATGGCGTCGTCCTCGTTCGGAGGCGGCACCTTGATGGCCTGGAAGCGCCTTTCAAGCGATCGGTCTCGCTCAATCGATTTACGAAATTCCGACGGCGTCGTGGCGCCGATGCATTGAATCTCGCCGCGGGAAAGCGCAGGCTTGAGGATATTGGCCGCGTCGAGCGACCCTTCCGCCGACCCCGCCCCCACCAGGGTGTGCAATTCGTCGATGAAGATGACGGCGTTCTGCGCCTCCATCAGTTCCTTCATGATGGTCTTCAGGCGCTCCTCAAACTGGCCGCGGTATTTCGTGCCCGCCACAATCAGGGACAGGTCGAGGCCCAGGATGCGCTTGTCGGCTAGGAACGACGGCACGTTGCCGTCCGCGATACGCTGCGCCAGCCCCTCCACAATCGCGGTCTTTCCCACCCCCGGCTCGCCAATCAGGACGGGATTGTTCTTGGTGCGGCGGCACAGAATCTGGACCACCCGCTCGAGCTCGTTCTCGCGCCCGATGAGCGGATCAAGTTGGTTCTCCATCGCCGCCTGGGTCAGGTCACGGCTGAATTCGGCAAGCAGGGACGTTTCCTTCGGCCGGCTGGATGACATCTTGTCGCTCTGGACTCTCCCCAACTCTTCGCGGATCGTGGACAGGCGCAGGCCGCGCTCGTGCAGGATCTCCGCCGCGAAGGATTTCTCCTCCCGTAACAGACCCAGCAGGAGGTGTTCGGTGCCGATGTGCTTGTGCTGGAGCCGCTCCGCCTCTTCGGCGGCGGACGTCAGCACGCGCTTGCACTCCTGACTCAGAGGCAGGTCCACCGAGGTCGAGACCTTTTCCCGGACCGTCGTTCGCCCCTCAATCTGCTTGCGGATCGACTCAATCGAGGCGTGGGGGGAGCGCAGGAAGCGGTTGGTAAGCGCTTTGTCTTCACGGAGCAGGCCGAGCAAGAGGTGCTCGGTCTCAATGTAGGGACTCCCAAACTGACTGGCTTCGTAGCGGGCGAAGAAGATTACGCGGCGGGCCTTCTCGGTATAACGCTCGAACATAAGTCCTCGGTTGTCGGTTTTGATCTCACTACTCCGCCCCGGCTCGAAGACCGCCACGCGCCTACGCGCCCGGTGGCGTCCCGCTTCTGCCGGGACGGTCTTAACGAACGGGTGGAACGAGAGCCTCCGTCAACTCGCCGTCGGCCAAACGGAACAGGCGACCGGCACGCTGCGCCAGCTCCAAATTGTGCGTCGCGACCACCGAGGTCAACCCGTGGGTCCGGTGCAGGTTCTCGAGCATCGTCATCACCCGCTGGGCTGTGCGGTGGTCCAGGTTCCCGGTAGGCTCGTCGGCCAGCAGAAGCCCTGGTTGGTTCGCCAGCGCTCGGGCCAAGGCCACCCGCTGTTGCTCGCCACCCGAGAGTTCACCCACACGGCGGCCCCAAGCCTTTTCCAGACCCACCTCCGACAGCAACTCCTTGCCGCGAAACCGAGCTTCTGACAGATTACACCCCCCAATGAGCCGGGGAAGCATCACGTTTTCGAGAGCGGAGAATTCGGGAAGGAGGTAGTGCATCTGCCATACAAAACCCACCCGCGTGTTCCGATAAATAGCCCGCTGCTCCCCCGAGAACTCGCCCAACCGCTTACCCTGGAAGTATACATCACCCCGCGTAGGCGTGTCCAGCGCCGCAAGCAGGTGCAGCAAGGTGCTTTTTCCGCTCCCGGAGGCCCCCACCAGGGCCACCAGTTCTCCCTGATGAATCTCGAAATTGAGGTTCTCGAAGACCGCAACCTCTTCCTCGCCGGAACGAAAAATCTTGGTCAGATTCTCAGCTCTGAGCATTAAGCTGTCGACTGATTGAACCATTGGACTATTGTGGTCAATCTCGTCGATATCCTTCATTCTTCACATCTTACATTTTCGATTTTCTACCGGTAAGGGCACGATGGCTCAAGGCCCCAATGCCCACCGCGCCTCATTCGTAACGCAAAATCTCGACCGGACTCAGCCGCGACGCAGCCAGCGATGGGTAGAGGGTGGCCAGGAAGCTGATGGTGAGCGCGGCGACCGCAATCCACACGCCGTCCAGCGGCCGGGCGCGGAACGGGACCGACGCCAGGGCGTAAACGTCCGCCTGAAGGTGAATCAATTGATAACGGTCGCCGACCCAGGAGGCGCCGTAGCCTAGGATGAGGCCCACAAAGCTCCCGATCGCTCCGATCAGCAAACCGTGCAGCGTAAACACCGCCCAGATCTGCCGCGCCCGCGCTCCCATCGCCATCAGCACGGCGATATCGCGGTTCTTTTCCATAACCATCATGGCCAGGGTAATGAAGATATTGAGCGCCGCCACCAGCATGATCAGGCCGATGGTCAGGATGGTCACCAGGCGCTCCAGGCGAAGGGCGCTGAAGAGCGAGCGGTTTTGCTCCATCCAGGTCGTGGTGTCGAATCCCGCGCCGGTCGCCTTGCGGATGGACTCGGCGACCACGGGGGCCTGGTAGATATCATCAATCCTGAATTCGATCACCGACGCCACGCTCGCCAGATCGAACAGGCGCTGCGCGGCGCTCAGGTTCGTAAAGGCCCAGGAGGCGTCAAAATCATAGAAGCCCGAGTCGAACACGCCCACGACGCGGAAATGGCGGAACTTCGGTACTACACCGTACGGCGTGAGCGAACCTTGCGGGCTGGTCACCAGCACCGTGTCACCCACGAAGACGCCGAGCGACTTGGCCAGCTCCTTGCCGACGATCAGCGGGTCGGCGTTCGCGAAGCGTTCGGAGAGGCCCGCGAGCGACCCCTCCTTGACTCGGGTGAGCAGGTCGGCAACCCGCACCTCGCGCTCGGGGTCGACGCCTTTCAGCACCACGCCTTGAGCGCGCGAGCGGGCCGAGATCAGAACTTCCTCGTAGAGCGCCGGTGCGCTCGCGATCACGTGAGGCAGATGCGCGAGGCGCTCGCTCAGCTCCTCGTAGTCCTTGATGCCGTCGTTCGCGGGCCGGACGAGGTTGATGTTCGACGTGGCCCCGAGCAGGCGGTTTTCGAGCTCCTGACGGAAGCCGTTATTGATGGCCAGAGCCACCACCAGCGCGCCCACGCCCGCCGCCACGCCCAGCACGGAGATCACCGTGATGAGGGAAATCACCGCCTGGCGTCGCTTGGCCTTCAGATACCGCAGGGCTACGAAAAGCTGAAACCGCACCAATAAAGTGTAAAGGGTAAAAGTGTAAAGGGTAAAGGGTGAAGTGTGAAGTATGGAGTATCAAGTATGAATTGTTATCGGGCCCTGTCATTCCGAGCGTAGCGAGGAATCTCGCCTGAAAATATGAGACTCCTCGTCGCCTAGGTCGGCGGCGGTTTAGTTCCCAGTCTTCTCGGGCCGCAGGAGCGGGAACAGAATGACGTCGCGGATGGAGCGTGAGCTCGTGAGCAGCATGGTGAGGCGGTCGACGCCGATGCCTTCCCCGCCCGTCGGCGGCATGCCGTAACTCAGCGCGCGGATGTAATCCTCGTCGATGGCGTGCGCCGAAAGGTCGCCCCTCTCGCGCAGGAGTTGCTGATACTCGAAGCGGTCGCGCTGTTCGGCGGGATCGTTCAATTCGCTGAAGGCGTTCGCAATCTCCATGCCACCGATGTAGAGCTCGAAGCGCTCGACGAAATTCGGGTCGTCGGGTTTCTGCTTGGAGAGGGGCGAGACCTCGAGAGGGTAGTCCAGAACGAAGGTAGGCTGGATCAGTTGGCGCTCCGCCACCGCCT
>QHZK01000589.1 GCA_003224635.1 Acidobacteriota bacterium
TAGCTCTTGGCTGATTGGCTGCCGATTGGGCTGCGCGACCCTCTTGCGGTCTTTCCCGAGGTCCAACGCCGCAACGATATTTACCATATGATTATATATATATGTTCTACAATATTAAGTTTAATTAATTATTAGGTTTAGATAATTCTCCTGTTATCGAAATAAGGTTTTTACCTGATTGTCTACGTAACTCGCCATCTATTAC
This sequence comes from Acidobacteriota bacterium, assembly GCA_003224635.1. Taxonomy (GTDB): domain Bacteria; phylum Acidobacteriota; class Terriglobia; order UBA7540; family UBA7540; genus QHZK01. The sequence continues at coordinate 206 of QHZK01000589.1, forward strand.
CCTGCCTCGACTCCCCCAGCACTTACGCGGAAGCCATTTGTTGCTGTAAGACCTGTAGGAGCAGGGAGTCGACAGACCCAATTTTGCCGAGTTTAGCCTACAGTCTGATGCAGGGTCCTCAATCGGCAAACTAGCTGCCGGCAGGGCAAGCTACCTCGGAAAAAAGCGCCTTGCGAGATTTCACCGGCCCGCGCCCGGACCCGTTCGAGGGGGCCCACCAGCGCGAGGGCGGCCGACACGCGAGGCTTTGCACGACGGCAAGCGGCGGAGCCACAAACGGCCATAGGGCCGACGTCGCCCCGCATTGTATTCCCTGGAAGCCGCGCGCTCCCGCGTGGTTTCGATTACCGCACATCGACAAAGGAGGTCCCATGAGCAAAGAAGCACGCCGTTTCCAAACGATCTGTTGGCTTGGGTTTTGCCTGGCGCCGCTCGCGGCGTTTCCCGCCGCCGCCCAGGACCAGGCTTCCGGGCCGACGGTCATTCATGAAACCAAGCACGACGTCTCTCCGCCCCTGCGCGACATTGTTGCGAGCCTGCCTGCCACGCAACCCGAGGCGTCTCCGCGCGTTATTCCGCTTCGCCTCACCTCGACGGGGTCCGAAGCTCCATCTTCGGGATCGCCTGATGAGGTCCTGCAAGATTCCGCCGGCCCTCTCGTGGGTACGACGAACCTTTTGAACTTCGAAGGCACCGGCGCCGACGGTGTTGCGCCGCCCGACACCAACGGCTCCGTGGGTGGCACTCAGTTCGTCCAGATCGTCAACGTCGAATATGCTGTCTACGACAAGAGCACGGGCGGGCGGCTCCTTGGTCCGACGCCGATCAACGCCATCTGGAACGGCTTTGGCGGCCTGTGCCAAACCAACAATGGCGGGGACCCAATCGTCCTGTACGACAAGGCTGCGGGCCGCTGGCTCGTCAGCCAGTTGGCGTACACCAGTAATTTCTCCTCCAATTTCCAGTGTATTGCCATCTCCACCAGCTCAGACGCCACCGGCAGTTATTTCCGGTACGCGTTCGACTTCGGCAGCAACCTCCCTGACTACCCCAAGTTCGGCGTCTGGCCGGACGCCTACTATTGGTCAACCAACACCTTCCCCAACGGGGGCGCCTTTGTGGGCGCGCAGGCCTGCGCTTTTAACCGCGCGAGCATGCTGGCCGGCAGCGCGGGTACCGCCATCTGTTTCCAGAAGAGCACGAGCGTGGCCAGCCTCCTGCCTTCTGACCTGGATGGCAGCACTCCCCCTCCCTCCGGCGAGCCTAACTTCTTCCTCGATCTTTCCAGCACGAGCGCGCTCGGTCTCTTCAAGTTCCACGTGGACTTTGCGACTCCGTCGAACTCCACTTTCACCGGGCCGACCTCGATTCCGGTGAGTTCCTTCAGCGAGGCCTGCGGCGGATTGTCGTGCATCCCACAAGCTGGAACCACTCAGCAGCTCGACTCCTTAGGCGACCGGCTGATGTACCGGCTGGCGTACCGCAACTTTGGCGATCACGAATCGCTGGTGGTCAACCACTCGGTCACGGCAGGAAGCAGCGTGGGCGTGCGGTGGTATGAAATCCGAAGCCCGAACGCGAGTCCGACCGTCTTCCAGCAAGGCACCTACGCGCCCGACTCCACTTTTCGCTGGATGGGCTCAATCGGCATGGACCAGTCGGGCGACATCGCCGTGGGATACAGCGCCTCGAGCAGCAGCATTAACCCCGCCATCCGTTATACCGGCCGCGTGCCCGGCGATCCTTTGGGGACGCTCGAAAGCGAAAACAGCATTATTGAGGGCACCGGGTCCCAGACGGGAGGCCTCGACCGCTGGGGGGACTACAGCAGCATCAGCATCGACCCGTCGGATGACTGCACCTTCTGGTACACCAGCGAGTACCTGGCGGCCAGCGGCAGCTTCAACTGGCATACGCGCATCGGGTCGTTCAAGTTCACCTCTTGCGGCGGCGCGCCCGCGCCGGATTTCTCCCTCTCGGCCACGCCGAGTTCCCAGACGGTAGTTCAGGGAGGCAGCACCAGTTACACAGCGACGGTCACGGCGTTGAATGGATTCACGGGTACGGTCACCTTCAGCGCCAGCGGCTTGCCCTCCGGAGCCAATGCCAGCTTCAACCCTCCGTCGGTGACGGGCTCCGGTTCCTCTACCATGAACGTGACCACGAGCAGCACGACACCGACGGGCACCTATACGTTGACCATCACAGGCACGAGCGGCAGCCTGGTCCATACGGCCACGGTTACGCTGGTGGTTACCGCGGCGACGGGCGGCGACTTCTCTATTTCGGCTTCACCGCCCAGCCAGACGGTGACTCGCGGCGCGAGCACCACCTACACGGTGACCGTGACCCCATCGGGAGGGTTCACCGGCACGGTCACCTTCAGCGTCAGCGGGTTGCCTCGTCACGCGACCGGTAGCTTTAGTCCCCCGTCAGTGACGGGCTCGGGCTCTTCGACCCTTACCGTAAGCACTGCGAAATCGACTGCCAGGGGCACGTTTACGTTAACCCTTACCGGAACCAGCGGCAGCCTGACGCATTCGGCTGCTGTAACACTTACTGTCAACTAATAATAAGGAGCACGCTAACTTAACCTTTACCCCGACACGAACCGCGGACTTGACTCGCAGGTCCGCGGTTCGTCATGTG
>QHZK01000140.1 GCA_003224635.1 Acidobacteriota bacterium
GAGCGGGGCATCGCGGCTCGCAAGGACGTGGAAGACGCCCGCACGCAGTTGAGCGTGAACCAGGCGGCGCTCCGGCAGGCGGAAGCCGCGCTCGCCCTCGCCAGGCTGCAACTGGCGCGCACCGAGGTCCGCTCGCCGCTCGCCGGGACCGTCGTCAAGCGGTTTGCCAGCGTCGGCGAGCAGGTGGACGGCACGGCGGCGGCTCCACTCTTCGAGATCGCGAACCTCGAAGAAGTCGAGCTCTTTGGAAACGTGCCCGCCGTCTATCTGGGCAAGATCCGAGTGGGCGCGAGGCTGCCCGTCATTACGGACGCCTTCCCCGGGAAGACGTTCGCGGGTAAGGTCGTGGCGATTTCGCCCGCCGTCGATCCCTCGACCAACGTGGGGACGGTGCGAATCCGCATGAGCAATTCCCGGCGCCTGCTTCGCCTGGGCATGTTTCTCTCCGCCCAGTTGCCTCTTGAGACTCGCGCGAAGGCGCTCGTGGTGCCCGCTCAGGCCGTCTACCGGGACGAGCAGGGAAACCCCGAAGTCTATCGCGTCGAGGGAGACGACGCCTCGGCGGTTCCGGTCAAGTTGGGTATCGAGACGAAGAGTCAGGTGGAGCTGCTTTCCGGCGTCCAGGCAGGCGACACGGTGATCCTGACCGGCGGGTACGGCCTGAAAGACCATGCCAAGGTCAAGGTAAGGGAAGGCAGTTAAAAGCCAGTAGGTAGTAGGCGGTAGGTAGTAGGTAGGGGAAAACGTGCCTCCGCTCTTCCCTACCTACCACCTACTCCCTACTGCTTACTGACTGGTTCTAGGAGCCATGAACGTCGTTCAATTCGTCCGGCGCAACAGCCGCGCGGTTTATCTCCTGACGGCCCTGCTGATCGCGGCGGGGCTCGTGTCGCTTTTCCGGCTGCCCAGCAACATTTATCCTGAGCTCACTTTTCCGCGCATTGTGATCCTGGTGCACTCGGGCGATCTGTCGCCAGAGAACATGCTCCTGACCGTGACGCGGCCGATCGAAGAGGCCGGCAGGACGGTGCTCGGAGCGCGGCGCGTCCGCTCGAGGACCATTCGCGGCGCGGCGGAGATTTCCGTCCTGTTCAATCCGGACGTGGACATGCAGTATGCGCTGCAACTGATGGACGCGAAGATCAGCGAAGTGCGCGGCGAGCTGCCGGCCGCGACGGACATCTCCGTCGAGCGCATCACGCCCACCGCCTGGCCCATCCTCATGCTGCTCTTGAACGGCAACGTCCCGGGTTCGGACTTGCGGGACTATGCCTTTTACAACCTGCGTCCGCTCTTCAGCCGCGTGCCGGGGGTCTCGCAGGTGGAGGTCCAGGCGAGCGACACGCGCGAAGTTTCCGTGATTGTGGACCCGACGAAGCTGCTGGCCCACCGGCTCTCCCTGCTTGACGTCGCCGATCGCCTGCGCGCGACGAACGCCGTCACGTCAGTAGGGCGTCTCGACAAGGACTACTCCCGCTACCTCGTGCTCTCGACCGGCCAGTTCGCGAGCCTGGACGACATTCGCAATACGGTTGTCGCTGTGGAAGACCAGTCGCCCTTGTGGTTGCGCGACATCGCCGAAGTGCGCGACGGCATCGAGGACCCGCGCACGCTGGTCTACGGCAACGGACAGCCGGGGGCGCTCATCAGCATCGCGCGGCAAATCGGCGGGAACATCCTCGACGTCGCCGATCAGATCGAGGACATTCGAAACCACCTGGGCTCCGCCATCCCGCCCACGCTGCGCCTGACCGTGGTCTATGACCTGGCGGGATTCGTGCGCGAGGCAATCGCCAGCGTGCGCGACGCCATCCTGATCGGCGGCTTGCTCGCGGTCCTGATCCTGTTCCTTTTTCTGCGCGAAGGCCGCACGACGATCATCGCGGCGATAACGCTTCCCATCACCGTCGTCAGCACGTTTTTCTTCATGAGCGTGTTTCACGGCACGCTCAACCTGATGTCGCTCGGCGGCCTGGCCATCGCCATCGGCCTGGTCATCGACGACGCCGTGGTGGTCATCGAAAACATCTACCGCCACCTGGGGCTGGGCGAACCCGCCGCCGTGGCCGCGGAACGAGGCACTCAAGAATTGCTGGGGCCCGTGATCGGCTCGACGGCAACCACAGTCGTGGTCTTCTCGCCGCTCACCCTGCTCTCGGGCGTGGTCGGCGAATTCTTCACCGCCCTGTGCCTGACGCTCGTCGTCGCCGTGCTGCTCTCACTGCTCTTCGCGCTGACGCTGATTCCTCTGCTCTCGGAGCGCTTTCTTTCGCACGAGCTCCACCGGACCGCGTCCTCGCGCTTCATCGAGCCTGTTTATCGTGCCTACGAGAGGATGGTCCGCTGGTCGCTCCGGTGCCGGTGGCTGGTAGCCGGCTTGACGGCGATTTCTCTGGCCGGGGCCTACCTCCTCTATACGCGCCTTGAAACCGGGTTTCTTCCCGACATGGACGAAGGCGGGTTCGTGCTCGACAACTGGACGCCGCCCGGGACCTCGCTGGCCGAGACCGACCACGTTGACCACCTGCTGGAAGAGTTGGTGCGCGAGACGCCGGAAACCGGGTCGTTCCTGCGCCGCACCGGCGGAGAGATGGGACCCTTCGTGACGGAGCAGAACACGGGCGAGATCGTCGTCAAGCTGAAGCCGCGCTCCCAGCGCAAGCGAGGCCTGGAAGAGATCATGGACGACCTGCGCGAGCAGATTCAGAAGAGCGTTCCAGGCGTGCGCGTGGAGTTCGTCCGGCTCCTGCAGGACATGATTGGCGACATGGAAGGCAGCCCGGAGCCGGTGGAAGTGAAAATCTTCGGCTCCGACACGCAGGTGCTGACGAATCTGGCGGGCGAGATCGGCCCCAAGATTCAGCAGATTCCGGGCATCACCGACTTCCGGAGCATCCAGAAAGGCAATCCTGAAATCGTGATCCATGTCGATCCCGTCGAAGCAGGGCGGCTGGGTCTGACCGTGGACCAGGTGTCGCAGCAGGTCAGCGCGGGGCTGCTCGGCATCCAAGCCACGGAGCTGCGCCAGGCTGACCGCACGGTCGGCATCCGCGCGCGCTTTCCCGATTCCTTCCGCTACAACTATGACGACGTGCGGCAGTTCCCCATCGTGACCCCGGCAAAACAGATCGTGCCGGTATCAGCCCTGACCCGGGTCGACCAGGTGCGAGGCCAGAACGAGTTGCTGCGGGAAAACCAGCGATTGATGGTGGACTTGACGGCGCGCCTCGAAGGTCGCGACCTGGGCAGCGCCATCCGCGATGTCAAACAGGTCCTCGACGGGGTCAAGTTTCCGGTGGGTACAACGTACGAGATCGGCGGGCTCTACGAAAGTCAGCAGAGTTCCTTCCGCGACTTGCTCTCCGTGCTCGCGCTCGGACTGGCCGCGGTCTTCATCGTGCTGGTCATCCAGTTCCGCGCCTTTGCTCCGGCGCTCATCATCATGTCGGCGGCGCCGCTCTCGCTCCTGGGCGTCTTCGCCATGCTCATGCTCACCGGCACGGCGCTGAACGTCTCCTCCTTCATGGGAATTATTCTGATGGTGGGGCTGGTGGTGAAGAACGGCATCATCCTGTTTGAATACGTCCACAAGCTGTGGGAGGAGCAGGGCCTGCCGCTCGGCGAGGCCCTGGTCGAGGCCGGCAAGATCCGCGTGCGCCCCATCCTGATGACCACGCTGTGTACGCTGTTCGGACTCCTGCCGCTGGCGCTCGGGCTCGGCTCCGGCGCCGAGCTGCAAAAGCCCCTGGCGCTCGCCGTCATCGGGGGGCTTACGATTTCCACGTTCATCACGCTGCTGGTGATGCCGGTGTTGTATTCTCTGCTGGAACGCGGCGAACAGCCGCCACGAAACGGACTGCCGACAGACCGGACGACCTGAGAGACCCACCGAAGAACCGAGCAGCTTGCTCGCGGACAGGCTCGTTCAATGTTTTCGCCAGTATTGGAAAAGTCCGTCGATTTCGGCGAGCCAAGTACTATCGTCGTCGGACTTGTAGCGGCCAAGCCGCCGTTCTAATTCAAAAAAACCGTGGCTTGGCCCGTTAGCACCTTCGCCGCTCTTGATCACTACGATGGCTGACAATGCACACCGGCCTGCCTTGATTTCTTCCTCTGAAATGTACCCCAGCAGCCACCAGAGACGTTGGTCGTGCGGGCCGTGATAACTACCGAACTTTTGAGCAACGTTATAGGAGTCGTCGTAATGGGTGATCTGTCCACGTCTTGCGCAGTCGCGCAGGTATGTGGTGAGAGCGCCGACCTCTGGGTCGCTGTAAGTGAAAGAGCCGTAGCTCACCATCAATCCCCTCCGTCATCTACTTCATAATTGCAAAATACAGTGACGACGTTTTCTGTAGCGGCGGTCTGCGACCGCCGTTTTTCGGCGCTCATAGAGCGCCGCTACAGCGAATGAGCATCACTATCTTTCGCAATTCTCAATAATCGAATTATTTAACGATGCTTTCGTTACGTCTCGCTCCCGCCGGCCCACGTGAGCTCGAAGAAGTGGTGACCCATGATGGCCAGGGTGATGGCTTTGTCGAGGTGCTGGCGATGACGCCGCGCGGCCTGGGCGATGAACTTCCAATATTCCTTCTTATAGTCGCTGCGCAATCCCTGACGCCAGAGCGAGCGCGCCACGGCCATCCAGTCCGAGAAGACGATCGGGGCCCGCGCCGACGAGCCGAGTTGCGCGAGGAACGCCTGGGCGCGCTCGAAGTATTCGCGCGGGCTGTAGATGGTCTCGAGAATTCGGCGGTAGCCCTGGATCAATTCCTGCGGGTCCATGGTGGGAATGAAGTTGAGGTCGAGAAGGGTGTTGCTGCCCAGGCTCTCCTTCAGCAGGCGGCCTTCGCCCTTCAGCCGCCGCCACAACTGCGTGTTGGGCAGGGCGCTCAAGAGGCCGACCATGGAGAGCGGAATCGCCGCCTCGCGGATGAACCGGATCTGGCGCTCGAAGACGTCGGGCGGGTCGTTGTCAAAGCCGACGATGAACCCGGCCATCACTTCGATCCCGTGGGACTGGATGAGCCTCACGCTCTCGAGCAGGTCTCTGCGCAGGTTCTGGAATTTTGTCGTCTCCTTCAGGCTCTCTTCGACGGGCGTCTCAATCCCGAGAAAGACCCTCGTAAAGTGGGCCTCGCGCATCAGCCGCAGTAATTCCTCATCCTCGGCCAAGTTCACGGAGGCTTCTGTGAAGAGCGAGAATGGGAACTTGTGGTCGCGCATCCACTCGACCAGGCGCGGCAGCAGGACCCTCACGTTCTTCTTGTTGCCGATGAAGTTGTCGTCAACCAGGAACACAGGGCCGCGCCAGCCCAGTTGATACACCCGGTCGAGCTCCGCCGCGATCTGTTCCGGCGTCTTGGTGCGAGGACGGCGGCCGTAGATTTCGATGATGTCGCAGAACTCGCAGGTGAAGGGACACCCGCGTGAGTATTGCACGGCCATGGCGCTGTAGTTCCCGAGCTTCGAGAGGCGCAAATCCGGCAGCGGCACCGTCGTGAGATCGGGGAGTTGCGGCGCCTTGTAATGCGGCCGGGCCTCGCCGCGCTCGAGGTCGGCGGCCAGGCCGGCGATGAGCTCCTCGGCTTCTCCCTCGACCACGTGGTCCGCTTCAGCAATGGCCGGGTCCGCAGCGCTCGCAATCGGGCCGCCGACCACCGTGCGCCGCCCGCGCTGCTTCGACCGCGCAATCGCCTGCTTCATCGACGGGCCTTGGACCATCATGCCGCTGAAGAAGACCACCTCGGCCCAGTCGAGGTCGGAATCCTTGAGCCGCCGCACGTTCATGTCCACGAGCCGCTTCTGCCAGCGCGCGGGGAGCATCGCCGCGACCGTCAACAGCCCCAGCGGCGGGTAAGCGGACCGCTTTCCCTGGAAGGGCAAGGCGTGCTTGAAACTCCAGAAAGTGTCCGGGAATTCGGGATAGACCAGTAGAACGTTCATGAGGAGGCTCTCCTTCAGACGCGCCCACAGATTTGGGCCCCGAGCGAACCGGTCGGGACACCGGTTCCTCATAGCGCTACAGTGTAGTTCCCCAGCGCACCTAGTCTAACACCTTGCAAGCTGAGTTTTTGAAATTTAGTTAGGCGGGGCGGCCAGTCGATTCAACTACTTCGGCGGGTCTTCGCGCTTGGCAAAGTCGAGTGCGGCTGAATTCATGCAGTAGCGCAGATGGGTCGGCGGCGGGCCATCGTCGAAGACGTGACCGAGGTGGGCGTCACATTTCTTGCATAACACTTCTACGCGTTTAATGCCGAGGCTCACGTCGGTCTCGGTCCTGACGTTCTGTTCGGCGATGGGCGCCCAAAAGCTCGGCCATCCCGTCCCCGATTCGAATTTGGTGTCGGAGCTGAACAGCGCATTACCGCAGCAGACGCACCGGTAGATCCCCTTCTCGTGGTTGTTCACGTATTTCCCCGTGAAAGCCCGTTCAGTCCCCTTCTTTCGGGTGACCTCGAATTGCTCCGGCGTCAGCAGCTTTTGCCATTCCGCGTCTGTCTTGACCACTTTTTCGGCCATCACGGTTCCCTTTCTCTTGCCTGAGCTCGCGAACTCCACCAGCTTGACGTAGGTCGGAGCGCTGCCATTAGCCGAGGCGCTTCCGCCGCCTCTGGAATCTGCGAGCGCGCCCCTACCGTCCCGGCCTTTTGCGTCACTCCACAACCACGCGCCGGCGAAAGCGAGCGGAGCGGCGAGGAACGTTCTGCGGTTCACGCCTTTGCTTGGGTCGCGCCGGCAGCGCGCTTGCGGTGGAATCACGAGTCGCCGTCCCTTCCAGAACATATTAGCGCACTATCTGTAGATTAGATAGAGTCGAGACGCCTCTGGTTGCCAGTTTCGCTGTAGCGGCGCTCTATGAGCGCCGTTCGGCGGTCCTTTCACGGCAGGCTTCGACCGCCGCTACAGCGCGACAAATGGGCCACCACCGACCCCCGAGCGCAGCTACCTTTACGGCATCGGAACCGATATATAATCAAAGTTCGTCGACCTAGAGACTCATCGTATCAGGCAATCACCTGGCGCACTGGAGGGCTTTCCCATGCAACTTCCTGAGTTCAGAAACGAGCCGTTGAGCGACTTCAAGGGCAACCCGGAGCACGCCCGGCGGATGAAAGCGGCGCTCGCAGAAGTGGAAAGAGAGCTCGGCCGGCAGTACGGCCTAGTGATCGGCGGCGAGCGCGTCCAAACCGAGGACAAGCTCTGCTCCTTCGACCCTTCGCAGAAGGACCGCGTGGTGGGCGCGTTTGCCAAAGCCACGCCGGAACTGGCCGACCGCGCGATCCGCCTCGCCGACGAAACTTTTAAGGGCTGGAGCCGCACGCCGGCCGAAGACCGCGTCAAGCTGCTCGTCGACACCGCGAAAATCCTGCGCGATCGAAAATACCATTTTGCCGCCTGGATGGTCTACGAAGCGGGAAAGACCTGGCCCGAGGCTGACGCCGACGTTGCTGAGGCGATCGACTTCTGCGAGTTTTACGCCCGCGAGATGCTGCGCCTGGCCGCGCCGCAGCCGCTCACGCCGGTCCCCGGCGAGAAGAACACTCTGCGCTACATTCCGCTGGGCGTGGGCGCGGTGATCCCGCCCTGGAACTTTCCGCTGGCGATTCTTGCCGGCATGACCGCGGCTTCGATCGTGGCCGGCAATACCGTCGTGCTCAAGCCGTCGAGCGACTCGCCGACCATTGGCTATAAATTCGTTGAGGCCCTGGAGCAGGCGGGCCTGCCGGCAGGGGTGGTGAATTTCCTTCCGGGGCCAGGCGCGACGGTGGGCGACGTGCTGGTTGCCCACCCGCGCACGCGCTATATCGCCTTCACAGGCTCGAAGGAAATCGGCCTGCGCATCAACGAGCTGGTCGCCAAGCACGTTGCCGGGCAAGTCTGGATCAAGCGCGTCATCGTGGAGATGGGAGGCAAGGACTCCATCGTGGTTGACAGCGAGGCGGACCTGGATGCGGCGGTCGAGGGCGTGGCGGTTTCGGCCTTCGGCTTCCAGGGCCAGAAGTGCTCCGCCTGCTCGCGGGCCATCGTGGTCGAGAAGGTCTATGACGCGTTCCTGGACAAGCTCAAGGCGCGCGTCGAGAAGATCAAGGTGGGTCCTGCAGCGAACGAAGACGTGTACATGGGTCCCGTCATCAATGCGAACGCCAAGAAGTCGATACTCAAATACATCGAAATCGGCAAGCGTGAAGGACGCCTGATCACGGGTGGCGGCGAACTCCCGGGGCCGGGGCACTTCATCGAGCCTACCATCATCGCGGACGTCCCGCCCAAAGCGCGCATCGCCCAGGAGGAAATCTTCGGGCCGGTGCTCGCCGTCATCAAGGCCCAAGATTTCGACGAGGCTCTCGAGATCGCCAACAACACCGAATACGGCCTGACGGGCGCGGTCTACGCCAAGGACCGCCGCAAACTCGATAAGGCCGCCCGTGAGTTCCACGTCGGCAACCTGTATCTCAACCGCAAGTGCACCGGCGCGATGGTGGGCGCCCATCCCTTTGGCGGGTTCAATATGTCCGGCACAGACTCCAAGGCCGGCGGTCGCGACTACCTGCTGCTGTTTACCCAGGCGAAGGCCATCGCCGAGAAGGTCGCGACGTAGTGGGCCTTTTTCCTATCGAGAGCCCACGGTTGACTTAAACGGCGAAGTTATTAGTTAGAGGTTCGAGAAAGGACGGAAGCCGGACGGTCGAAGGTTTCTGGATTGTGCAATACGAAGGAATTCAGGGGAATGGCGGCGGTGTCGTCGTTTTTTTGAAAGGTCATGTTCTTGGCGGGGATAATGGATTCATCTACACTGGCAGGTATAAGACCGACGAAAAAGAGAGCTCTGCACGGGTGTTGATTCGCAACTTCTTGCCGGAGGTGGCCAGCGTTTTGGGTGTTCAGGGTGATTTCGAGTTGATCCTGAACGGAACCGCTACCGAGCAGGTGATTAAAAGCCTCGGCGAGTGTCGTGAATCAGGAAGCGGCGGGAATCCTCGCCAAGCTAACGAAGGTCGGTGGCTTACCCGGCGCGGGGTAGTCATTTCATCGGTGGTTCGTCTGCGGTCGATGCTTCCTCGTGTTCAAACGGTGGGAAAGGGATTGGAGGAAACTTGTATTCAAAGACACCGACAGGTATGAGGCGTTTTCCTAGCAAAACATCAAGAAGTCCACGTCTCAGCGCGTGTTGCTCCTCTTCGATGTTGCCGGAGAACATAGGATAGCACCCGCCCTTCTTGATTTGTACTTCGCCGAAGTCATACCCGAGGGCCTTACCCATTGCAGGTACAAGGGTGGTCGTAAGCGTGGCGCTTTTTTCGGCCGCGGTCGGCGGAATGGGGATGCCAGATCGAGTGGGCTCACCCAAGTCAACAAAGTGGTCTAATAAGAGATCAGCTCAAGAGTACGGCATTCCTGTTTACGAGATTAACTCGTTGCTGCGCCTACTGTGTTTCAGCCAGGGCGAGGTTGGGCGAGCTTGATCCGGGTGGCCTCGCGGTTGTCCGGGCTTCCTTGGCAGCGCTACTTGAGCCGACACGCACTAGGAAATGGATCACGGCCTCTTCGTATTGCTTTCGATCCAGATTGAACCCTTCACCGTGACGGTCGCCGGGAAGCACGACCACTTGCTTCTCCGGGCTCGTGGCGTCGGCGTAGAGAGTGCGGGCGTAAGCAGGGGGCATCCGACGGTCGCCCTCGAGAGCGACAAACAAGATGGGGCGGGGATTGATAGCCTTCACCGCCTTTTCCAGATCGAACTCACTGGGTCTGAAGTGGGCGCGCCGCGCGATCCACCAGGTGACTTCATCGACCAGCGGGAAGCCGGGCAAGGGCGGGAACCACCACCAGCGCCGCCTGGCAAACTGGCGGAACAGAAAATAATGGTGCCGGACCACCTCTTTGAAGTTGGGGAACGCGCTGTCGGAGACCACGGCCGCCACGTCCGGAGAATCGGCGGCAGCCATCAGCGCCGCGGCCGCGCCCATCGAGACACCCCACAGGATGATCGGCCGCTGAGCCTTCTCGTCGGTCAGGGCGTAGCGGACGGCGGCCTCAGCGTCCAGCCTTTCCCAGTAGCCCACGGAAGATACGCGCCCACCGCTCTGCCCCTGGTGGCGAAGGTCGAAAAGGAGCCCGTTGTAACCCAGGCTGTGGCCGAACTGCGCCTCCGGCAGCATCTCGACCCGCGTTCGATTGAGGCCATGACAGTAGATGAGGGTCCCGCGCGCCCCCCCGCTCGGAACGTTCGCAGGTATATACCAGCCCTTCAGCAGAACGTCGTCACTCGACCTGAACTCAACGGCGCGGAAGTCCATACCAAAGTCCTTGGGCGTCTTACCATCATTCGGATCGCGAAAATGAAAGCGGTTCGTGGTCGCAAGTCCCGTCAGGAACCAGGGCACGAACCCGTACAGGAATCCGACGAGCAACGCAATCAGAATTCCGAGGACCCATTTCACGATCTTGCGCGACCTCGATTTATTGGCCAAACGCTTTCCCCCCTCCTGCTGGCTACCGGTTGGTCGTGACTCGAAGTGCGAAGACAGGAGATCAGAGTGAGAGAGCCATCCTTAGTCGTAGGGCCGCATACGGCGGGCGGACACGCCCGTGCTCCGCCGCACTGCGAAGGCTAAATCAGACGCGTTCTTCGACTGGCAGCGGCTCGACAATATGAGTCGTGAGCAAAACAGCCACCAGGGCCGTCATCGCCGCGCAAAGCGTGGTTACGGCGACGTAGCCGTGCCGCTCATAGAGCAGGCCCCCCACCAGCCATACGGCGCCGATCCCCAGTTGTGAGGCGATGTTTCTCAAGGCGATGAATGACCCGCGCTCGACCCCCGGCACCATCTCCGTCATGAGCGCGGTCAAGGGGCCCTGGCGAAACGCCGCCCCAAGGCCCGTCACGCCAAACGCCAGCATCAACCACGTTCCCCACCGAAGGAAAGGAACCACCGCGACGGCAAGCGCCAGCAGGGCGTTGCTGGCGATGGAGACTGCTCTCTTTCCCCATCGGTCAGAAAGAATTCCGCCCAGGGGCGCTCCCGCCAGCGACGCGATGCCCCCGACCATGAAGACCAGAGTGATGGAGCTCGTGGGAAGGTTAAACCGCTGGTTCAACCACTGCCCGATATAACTGATAAAACCTACCAGGCCCGCCGAAACCAGAAAGGCAATACATAGCGCGGCCACAAGGTCACCCTTCCGAAGAAAGCTGCCAAACACCCGCAGACTGGTGCGGAATCTGTCCGTCGCAGGGCGGAGATTCAGCGTCTCCTTCGGCAGCGCCAGGGATACGCAACTGACCACCAGGGCGAGCGCCGCAAAAAAAAGAAAGACGCGGCGCCACCCGAAACGGTCGGCAATCTGGCCCGCGAGAGGTACGCCAACAATAGGCGCCGCGAAATAAGCTGAAGAAATCAAGCCGATCGCTTTGCCCCGCACCTTGTAGGGGAACCAGTCCCCGGCGTAAGCGATGGAGCAGGTCGAGATCGTCCCCGCCGCGAGGCCCGTCAAAGCGCGAGCCGCCATCAGCTCCGCAAAGGTCAGGGTACGCGAAGCAGCCCAGGACGCCGCCGCAAAGACCAGCACGCCGCCCAGGAGGAACCATCGGCGCCCGTAGTGGTCGGAAAGCGACCCGGAAAGGAAGTGCGCCGCAACAGCCGCCGCTGAATAGACGAAACCCAGCAGGCTCGCCATCAAAACGCTGACGTGAAAGGAACGGACCAGCACCGGCAGGAGCGCGGCAATCATCTGGTTGTCCGCCACGCCCAGGAAGAGAAGCAGGAACAGGTTGCTGATGACGAGATAATCCACGGAAAACCAGGAGTCAGGATTCAGGATTCAGTGAGATGCGCGACTCGTCACGCAGGCTCAGTGCCAGGACCAGCGTGGGGCGCGCCAGTCCTGAATCCTGAATCCCGCGTCCCGCATCCTGAATCCTATTCTTCGAAATGATGCAGGTCGAGTTTGATGGCCGCTCTGTCTGACATATCCACGACGCCAGCGGCCGCGATCCCAATCGCGATCACCAGCGCGTCGCTGATCTCCTGCTTCGTCAGGCCCAGCTCCACAGCCTTCTTGATATGGCCTTCAAGGCATCCTTCGCACTTGGCCACCAATGAGGCCCCGATGGCAATGAGCTCCTTGGTCTTGAGGTCAAGCGTGGTCGGCGTAAAGTAGCTTTCTTTATAGAACTGCTTATAAATATTGCGAAAACGCGGTTCGATCATGCTCATCGAACCGGGACTGCGCGTTCTCTTTGCCTTGGGGGCTTCTTCCTTGTCCGTCCCTGGATTGTCCGCGGTTGGGGTTTCTTTTCTCTCCATACAGAGTCACCTCTCGGAAGTTAGACGGGTGCGCGCTCGAAAGCGTTGCCGTTCCAGGTCCCGCGCGGCACTCGACCGGATGCTGCTTTTAGAGGCGGCTTTGGGCCGCCAGGTGGCCCGGCGCCCCGGTCGTTTCATGCGACAGTAGTCTGAGCCTTCGCGGACCGTACCAGACGCACAAACCACACGACGGACTAAGTTCTCGGCACAGCCGCAAATACTAACACACTACCGCTGGCAGTATAACGAGATCGCAGACCGCCTACAGTCAATCTTGAAGCGCAAAACGGCAAACCCGATCTGGGCCCAACCACCGGGTGACGCAAACGGGCCCCCGACCTTGCACTACGATGCGGCTTCAACCGGGGCCGCCTTGCCGGCCTTGCCGGGAGCAATCAGCTCCGGAATCTCGAACCGAATCGTGGTGCCGTGGCCGGGGTTGCTCTCGATCTTCAACGAGAAGAGCTGGCCATAGAGGACCTTCAGCCTTTCGCGCACGTTGCTGATGCCGATGCCCGAATCGTAGATTTCGGAACGCCTTTCGTCGGGAATTCCCACGCCGTCGTCGATGACCTCGACCACCAGCCGCCCTTTGTCACGCGCGACGCGCAGGACGATGGTGCCGCCTTCCACCTTGGGCGCGATGCCGTGCCGGATGGCGTTCTCGACCAACGGTTGCAGGATCATGCTGGGAACGAACACGTCCAGGGCCTCCGCATCGACCTCCTTGCGGATTCGCAGCTTGTCGCGTCCGAACCGGACCACTTCGATGTCGAGGTAGTCATCGATAAAATCGAGCTCCTGCTTCAGAGGCAGAAAGTGGACCTGGCTTTTCAGCCGGCGGCGCAGGATGTTCGCGAGCTTCAGCAGCACGGTGCGTGCGGTGTCCGGGTCGAAGCGGATGAGGGAAGAGACTGTGTTGAGCGTATTAAACAGGAAATGCGGATTGATCTGGCTGACCAAGGCTTCCATGCGCGCTTCCATCAGCAGCCGCTCCTGCTCCTCGAGCTTGCGCTGCATGCGGGTGCTGTTCCAGATGCGCAGCGGGAGGCCCACGCCGATCAGGGTGGCCAGCACGATCAGGGCCTTGGTCCAGAGATGAGGAGAATCGAGAAAGAAGAGGCGCCCGGGCGCCATGCGGCCGAAGGAGATCCTGGACGCTTCGAGCATCACGCAGACCAGCGAGAAGAGCACCTGCCAGTCCAGGCCGGGCTGCTTGAATCGCTGCTTGATGGAACGATAGAGACTGAGGTCGATGAAAGGCGAGAATTTCCAGATCTCTTCCTTGTCCGGGCAGAACCACCGAGCCGTTCCCGCGACCACCGCGTAAAGCACCGCCATCGGCGCAGCCAGAAGCTCGTGCGCGGGGAACAACACCGCCGGCAAACTGACCATCATGCCGACCACCAGGCCCACGACCGTTCCGCCCAGCAGGCCCGCGAGCACTGTCCCTTCCAGGCTCAGGTCAGCTCCAGGGTAGCCGTTGGTCAACTGGGTCCCCGCGTAGCCGTGCGTCAGGAGGCGGGCCAGCACTCCCAACATGAAAGGAACTCCCAGGACGGCCGCAAACAGCAGTTTCTGCTTGAGGTTCCGCTCCTCGAGGAAAATCAGGCGGCGGAAGTGGCCGAAGCGGGCGATGATACTCGCCAGCGAGGCGATCACGCCCAGCTTGATCAGCAGGGTTACGAAGATTAGCGCCGGTTTGTTAGGACCCATGAGATTTAGGCTTAAGCCCGCTTCGAAGCAACTCCACCACCGCGTTAACGATCTGCTTCAAAACTTCGGATTCCCGCACGCCAACCTGCCTGAGCATCAAATCGCGGTTCGCTGTAAAAAGCTTTCCCGGTCGCGCGTAGCTTGTTCGACGAAGTCCACCCTGGCGGAAGCTCTGGTCGGAGAGGGCGACAGCTCCCGTGTCCCCGTACGGGTTGCTCGTAATCTGGCACAAAATCCAATCGTCGCGCCCCGCGTCCGCCAAGATAACCGCTGGCCTCAGTTTTGAGCGCGACAGGTCGGAGAACGGGAAGGGCAGCAGGACTACCGCTCCGGCTGAAGGTGTGACCACGCCTCATCCTCTTCGGGACGGCTCCAGTCTTTCGCCAGCGCTGGTTCGCTGAGCAGGGCTGTTTCACTTACGCTCGGTGTCGGAGCATCCTCGAGGATGGTCACCAGGGCGCGCCGCGCTTCCGGGAGTGTGACGTCTTCGAGCAAACGCACTCGACCGCGTTCGTCGATAATAGCTTCAATAGTTCGGACCATGGTTAGATATCCTTTTCTGGAGGCCGGCGCCCGCAGGTCGGTTTACTTTCTGTAGGCGTGGGCGATCTGGCCGACAAGCTTGGCCCAAGCCATGTCCATGGCCCCGTAGACCTCGCCGGCTTCCGGTCGCGCGTTATCCTTGAGAATTTCCACCATCAAGGTCGCGTAGTCCGAGACGATGACGCCTGCCTGTAGCATGCGCAGGAGTCCAACTTGCCGCTTGGTCTCGCTGAATGTTCCTGAGGCGTCGACCGCCACGTACGCGCTGAACCCCTTACCGGCGGCGGTGATGGCCGGAAAAGCCGCACAGACTTCGAGCGAAATGCCGGCGAAGATCAGCTTCTTGCGGCCCGTAGCCTCGATCGCGCCGGCCACGCGCGCGTCATCGAAGGCGTTGACCGACGAACGGTCGATGATCTCGATGCCCGGCAGCGCTTCGACGAGTTCGGGGAACGTCGGACCCCACATGCTGTCGCGGGCCGTCGTGGTTACGATAATCGGCAGTTTCAATGCTTTTGCAGCTCTGGCCAGGGCCACTACGTTATGTTTCAACTCGCCGGTCGAATAATCACGGACGCCCGTCATGAGGCCGACCTGATGATCGACGAGGACGAGCGCCGCGTTTTGGGAAGTCAGGGGCTCGTAGGGGCGGATTTGATTGGTCATGGCATTCTCCTTCGAATCTGACGACCTGTTTCCTCGATCGCCAACGCACCCGTTGCGGCCCTTTCTTTTCCTGCCGCCAAGGCGCCCCTTGCGGCCTCTTCAATAATGAGAGCGGCAGGCTGCGGCTGCGACACATAGGAGGAGCTCAGATCGAGATTCTTCGCTTCGCTGCGCTCCGCTCAGAATGACATTTCCGGGTTCCAGCCTCCAGGCCGAGGTTGCACTTGCACCTGAAACCTGAAACCCGAAACCTACTTGTTCATCACCGAAACGCCGCACAGTTCCAGCAACTCGGCTTCGGTCAGCAGCCGGTCGGCTTGCTTGGCGCGGGCGAAAATCTTTTCCACCAGCTCGTCCGCAGGCTCGATGCCTCGCCTTTCGAGCCAGAAGATCACGTTGGACTTCCCGCTCATGGGCCCGATTTCGATCTTCTGGTCCATGCCGAACCAGTGCGAGGGGACGCCGGAGTACACCTGGTTGGCGAGCTCGACGTCGTTCTTCCGATACGCCTTGATGACGGCGGCGGCGTGGACGCCGGTAGCGGTGCGGAAAGCGTCCGAGCCCACCACGGGGTAGTTCGGGGGAATGGGCACGCCCACGGCCTCGGAGACCTCGGAGCAATACTCCTTAAGCTTGCGCAGGTCGCGGTCCGCCCAGCCCGGCGCGGCCATGAGCTTCAGGTTCACCAGCATCTGGTCCATGGGCGTGTTGCCCACCCGCTCGCCGATGCCGAGCGCGGCAGCGTGTACGGAGTCCGCGCCGGCCGCGAAGGCCGCGAGCGAATTGGCTACCGCAAGACCGCGGTCCGAGTGGCCGTGCCAGTCGACGCGCACGTTCTCTCCGCTCGGCGCGACGACCTCTTCGCGAACGAAGCCGAGAAGCGCCTGAACGCCGCGCGGCGTCACGTGGCCCACCGTGTCGCACACCACGATGGCCCGGGCGCCGCACTCGATGGCCGTCGTATAAAGCTTCTTGATGACTTCCGGGCGCGCTCGCGTGGTGTCTTCGGTTACGTACATCGCGGGCAGGCCCAGGCTGCGCGCGAACTTCACGGCGCGCTCGGTGGTGCGGAGGAGAAAATCGAGCGTCCAGTCCTCCGCGTACTGCCTTATCGGGCTCGAGCCGAGAAAAGTTGCGGCCTCGATCTCGAGTCCCGTCGCCTGGACAACGTCCGCGATGGGGATGATGTCCGATTCGATGGTGCGTGCGGCGCAGTTGGCGGTGATCCGCAGCTTCGCCGAGATGATTTCCCGCGCCAGGCGCAGCACGTCCGCTTTGGCGCGCGGCCCGGCCCCCGGCAATCCAAGGTTCAGCGAGTCGATCCCCAGGTCTTCCATCAAGTGCAGAATTTGGATCTTCTTCTCGATGGGCGGATCGAGCACGGAGGGCGATTGTAGACCGTCGCGCAGCGTCTCATCATTCAGCATGGGACGCCTGTTGAGCTTGAGCTCCGGGCCGTCCACGCGGTTCCAGTCGTAGATGAGTTCGTTCGAGAGTGGCATTTCGGTGAAGGTTCCAGGTGC
>QHZK01000141.1 GCA_003224635.1 Acidobacteriota bacterium
GGACCCGAACTCGAGGACCGCAGTCGTGCTCTCGCTCGTCCCCTTCCTGTCCCCCATCTTGATGATCCTCCGCATCGCCATGCAGACGCCGCCCTTCTGGCAGATCGCGCTTTCGCTGGCGCTGTCTCTCTCGACCACGGTCGGAGTGGTCTACGTCTCTGCCAAGATTTACCGCGTCGGGGTGCTGATGTACGGCAAGCGGCCGTCTGTGGTGGAGTTGTTCCGCTGGCTGAAGTACACGTAACCGCGCTTCAAAGTGTAAAGGTTAGCCTTCGTCCGTCCTCTTGATGATATGACCCTTCGCCCGACAAGGACTCAGTAAGTGGCCCGGCCCCCGCTCACGTCATACACCTGGCCTGTTACAAAACTCGCATCGTCCGAGGCGAGGAAGGAAACCACCGCGGCAACTTCTTCCGGCTGTCCCACGCGGCCCATCGGGATGCGGCTGGTCATGTACTCGACTTGCTGGGCTGTAAGCGTCTTGAGAATGGGAGTCTCGATGACGGCCGGCGTCACGCAGTTGACGTAGACGCCGAACCGGACGACCTCCTTCGCCAGGGCTTTTGTGAATCCGATCACTCCAGCCTTGGCGGTTGAATAAGGCACTAGGTTGGGATTGCCCTCCTTCCCTGCGATCGAGGCCACGTTGACGATCTTTCCGTAGCGCTGCTCCATCATCGCGGGGAGCACCGCCTTCGAACACAGAAATACACTCTTGAGGTCGACAGCCATCACCCCGTCCCAGTCGTTTTCACTGACCTCGGTGAGAGGCGCATTTTTGCCGGCAATGCCTGCATTGTTCACCAAGATATCTACCCTGCCCAGTTCGCGGAGGACGCGGCTCGCCATCTCAAAGACCTGGGAAGCTTGAGACACATCGCAACCGATGGCGAGCGAGCGGCAGCTGTCCCCGCGGATTCGCTGGGCGACCGTTTCCGCAAGCGCCAGGTTCAGATCGACTACCGCCACGTCGACTCCGGAGCGCGCCAGGCGCGCGGCGATGGCTTCGCCGATCCCTTGAGCGGCTCCCGTCACGATAGCCACGCGTTCGACAGATTTCATTGCGCTCCCCTACTGAACGGCCTGAGGCTACACTCCTCGAAGCGGGCTGTCAAATCTCAAAGGCAGATCTCAAAGGCAGAGCGGTGACGCCGCGCGTTGACTTGCCAAACCGGCGGGACTAACATGGCGCGACTCAGAAGTCAGAAAACGGAAATCCGGAGCTGCGAGGAAACGATGAAAATGCCCAGGCTGCTTCGCGTTGCCGCGATACTGGCCATCACGCTGGCCGCCATTCCACTGGCCGCCCAGGACCGCCAGCCGACTGACGATCAGCGCCGCAAGGCTGAGGAACTCAGCGACTACGTCAAGGCGAACTATACAAAATACGAGTACATGGCGCCCATGCGCGACGGTGCCCATCTCTTCGTCTCCGTTTACGCGCCCAAAGACCGGTCGAAGCCGTACCCGATCTGGATGCAGCGCACCCCGTATACGGTGGCGCCTTACGGCATCGACAACTATCGCGCCTCGCTCGGCCCTTCGGAGTTCTTCGCGCGCGATGGTTACATCTTCGCTTATTGCGACGTGCGCGGGCGCGGCAAATCCGAAGGCCGGTTCGAGCACGTCCGGCCGTACATTCCGAGCAAGACTGGGCCGAACCAGGTCGACGAGGCGAGCGACACCTACGACACGATCGAGTTCCTTCTGAAAACGGTCCCCAACCACAACGGCCGGGTCGGCATCTCCGGCACCTCCTATCCCGGCTTTTACGCCACCATGGCGGCCCTGAGCGGGCATCCCGCGCTCAAGGCCGTCTCCCCGCAGGCGCCGGTCACCGAGTGGTTCATCGGTGACGATTGGCGTCACAACGGCGCGCTGTTCCTGGCCCACGCGTTTAATTTCCTTTCCTTCTTTGGACGCCCTCCGACGGGAGAGAACGAAGTGCCCGGGCCCCGCTTCGACTACGGCACACCGGACGGCTACGATTTCTTCCTGCGCATGGGGCCGCTGGGCAACGCCGACCGGGAGTTTTTCAAGGGCCAGATCGACTACTGGCGGGAACTCATCTCGCACGACACGTACTCGGACTATTGGAGAGTCCGCGACCCGCTCCCGTACTTGAAGAACATCAAGGCCGCCGTAATGACGGTAGGCGGCTGGTTCGATGCCGAAGACGTCTACGGGCCGCTCCACACCTATCAAGCGCTCGCCCAACGGGACCCCGGATTGGTGAACATTCTGGTCGAGGGTCCGTGGTCGCACGGGCAGTGGAACCGCGACTCGGGCGACCATCTTGGCGACGCGCGCTTCAATCAGAAGACGGGCGACTTCTTCCGCGAGCGCATCGAGTTCACGTTCTTCCAACGCTTTCTGAAAGACAGAGGGGACGAGAAGCTTCCGGGCGCTTACGTCTTCGAAACCGGGCGCAACGAGTGGCGCAAGCTCGACAGTTGGCCGCCGAAGGACGCGGTTAAGAAGACGTTCTATTTCGAGAGCGCGGGGAAGCTTTCCTCGGAACGCCCGTCGGCTTCGGGCGAGGAATTTGACGAGTACGTCAGCGACCCGGCCAAGCCGGTCCCGCACATCTCCTGGACCAGCACCCAGATGACCTACGAATACATGACCGCCGACCAGCGCTTCGCCTCCCGGCGCACCGACGTGCTGGCCTACCAGACGGAGCCGCTCCACGAAGACGTGACCTTCGCTGGGCCGCTCACCGCCTCGCTCTACGTCTCGACCACCGGCACGGACTCCGACTGGGACGTCAAGCTCATCGATGCTTATCCCGGGGATTACCCGGACCCTGACCCGAATCCGACGGGTGTGCGGATGGGCGGCTACCAGCAGCTCGTCCGCGGCGAGCCCTTTCGCGGGAAATTCCGAAAGAGTTTCGAGAGGCCGGTGGCGTTCGAGCCGGGCAAGCCGGACAAGGTGGAATTCCAGCTTCCCGACATTTTCCACACCTTCCGCCGCGGCCACCGCATCATGGTGCAAGTGCAGAGCTCGTGGTTTCCGCTCACCGATCGCAACCCGCAGAAGTTCATGAAAATCGATGAAGCGCGGCCGTCCGACTTTCAAAAGGCGACCCAGAGAGTGTACCGGTCGGCGAAGTTGTCATCGGGCATTACCGTAAGCGTCGCGCCGTCATCAACGGTCTCTCCGCCAGAATGAAAGCCCTGAGCGATCTCGTGAGATAACCGTCACTTGGTGAGAATTGCAGAAATACTGTGACGGTCGTCCGCTTCGATGGGTTTTACTGGCCAACTGACAACTGATAAGCTGAGAAGTGTTCCGATGTCACACGCCACTGCCCTTCTGCAACTCCGCAGCTACCGCGCATCCGACTTTGACGCCCTGCATCAGATCGACCAGGCTTGTTTCCCACCCGGGGTTTCGTACTCGCGCGAGGAGTTGGCGGAATTCATCGGTCACCGGAACTCTTCCACTTGGGTGGCGGAAGTCGAAGGTGAAATTGCGGGTTTTCTGGTTGCGGGACGCGAACCTCAGCGCGTGGGGCACATCATCACCATTGACGTGGTCGCGTGCTGGCGCCGCCGGGGTGTAGGCAGCGCGCTCATGGACGCCGCCGAGGATTGGGCTTCGCGGCAGCAATTGCGCTTGATTTGTCTCGAAACGGCGGAGGACAACGCTCCCGCGCAGACCTTTTATGCCGGCCGCGGTTATGAGAAGCTCAGGATGATCGATCGCTATTACTCGAACGGCGTAGCCGCCTGGGTGATGGTGAAGTGGCTGGGAAAACAGTCGAAAGTCGAGAGTTGAAAGTCGAAAGTCCAAAAGCAGGCGCCGTTTAGCGCCGAAAGGCTGAGGGCAGATCCTAAATTTTTGACTTTTGACTTTCGACTTTTGACTCTCAACTCTCGACCTCATTAGCTATGCGCAACAAGCTGACCGCCGTCGACTACAGGACCATCGCCATCGTCGTGGTGATCGCGGCGGTATCGCTCGGAGTCAGCGTCAAGTACTTCTGGCGGGCCTTCCCCGAAGCGGCCATCGACATTCGCGTGAACCGGGACGAATCGACTCCCATCGCGCAGAAGTTCCTGAGCGACCGCTACCCCAGCGCCATCCGGGACTATCACAGCGGATTTCAGCCGGAGGGCTACCGGCACGCCGCCATCTTCGCTTACGACGACGACACCAAGCTGTATCTCGAGCGCACCCAGGGGCTCGAGCGGCTGAACCAGTTGACGCGAGGCCCCATCCACCTTTGGCGCTGGGCGCACCGCTGGTTCAAGCCGCAGCAGAAGGAGGAGTTCCGCGCCGACGTTACTCCCACGGGCGAAGTGGTTGGCTTCGAGCACGAAACCCCGGAAGCGGCCCCAGGCGCCAACTTGGACCAACCTTCGGCGCGCTTGATCGCCGAACAGTTCCTGCGCGACGGGATGAAGCGCGACTTAAGCGATCTCGAGTTCGTAGGGGCGGAAAGCAACAAACGCCCCGCCCGCACCGACCATACCTTCACTTGGAAGCAGAAAAGCGTGAGCTTGGGGGACGGCAGCTTGCGCGTCGAAGCCGGCGTGGACGGGGACCAGATCGCTTCCTACAGCGAGTACGTCAAGGTTCCCGAGCAGTGGAGCCGCGACTACGAAAAAATGCGTTCGCGGAATAACATGGCACAGATCGTCGATGAGGTCCTATGGATCGCGCTCTCGGTGGCCATGGCGGTTGTGCTCATCCTGCGCCTCGTCCGCCGCGCCAGCCTGCCCGTGCGGCTCGCTTCGGGTTTTGGGGTGGCCCTCGCCGTTCTTTGCCTCTTGAACCACATGAACGGGTTCTCGCTCGCGCAATTCGGGTATCAGACGACCGATCCCTACTCGAGTTTCGTGGCGGGTTATGTGCGGGACGGCGTTCTCGGGGCGCTGGGCCTCGGGGTGGCTTTCTTTCTTCTGGTTGCGTCTTCCGAGCCGGTCTACCGCGAGAGTTTCCCGCGCCAGATTTCTCTTCGCCGCTACTTCTCGTGGCGGGGGCTTCGCTCGCGCTCCTTCTTCATGGCCAACGTGGTGGGGATCGGGCTGACGTTCTTCTTTTTTGCCTACCAGACCGTCTTCTATCTTGCCGCCAACAGGCTCGGGGCGTGGGCGCCTTCCGAGCCCAAGTTTTCCGACGACCTCAATACTCGCATGCCCTGGGTGGCGGCGCTCTACATCGGTTCCCTGGCTGCGGTTTCCGAGGAAATGCAGTTCCGCGCCTTTGCCATTCCCTTCTTAAAGAAGCTCACGCGTTCGTGGCCGCTGGCTCTGGCGCTGGCCGCATTCAACTGGGGATTCCTTCACTCTGCTTACCCCAATCAACCGTTCTTCATCCGCGGGGTTGAAGTCGGACTGGGCGGCGTGGTGATGGGCCTCGTGATGCTGCGCTTCGGCATTGGGGCAACGCTCGTCTGGCATTACTCGGTTGACGCGGTCTACACGGCGTTCCTGCTGCTGCGTTCCTCGAATCATTACCTGATGGTTTCGGGCGCCATCACGGCGGGTATCATGCTAATCCCGCTCGTCGTGGCCCTGATCGCGTACTGGCGCTCAGGCACGTTCACGGAGGAGTCATCCCTCACCAATGCCAGCGAGCTCGCCCCCCGAGCGCCGGCCGAAGAGCAGGAAGCCCCTGCCGCGAGTCCACGCGAGGCCACTCAGGCGGCGCCGCTCGAGGAAGCCGCCGCGAGGCCCGAGACCTCCGTCGGCTATCGCGCCTTGACGGCGCGCCGCCTGGTGCTGGCCGGCGTCCTGATCGCCGCCTTTGTTGCTCTCGCTCTCGCGCCCGTTTACCAGTTCGGCGACGGAGTCAAGCTGCGATCGACTCGGGGAGACGCGGTTCGCGCCGCAAGCGAATTCCTGGGTCAGCGCAACGTCCCTGTCGGCAATTACCATCGTGTTGCCTGGCTTCAAGAAAACGTCGATCCGCTCGCTGTCCGCTACCTTTTGGAGCGCCGGTCCGTCAAGGAAGCCGACCAGATCTATCGGGAGGCAACGCGGCTGCTGCTGTGGGAAGTCCGCTACTTTCGCCCTCTCGAAAAGGAAGAGTACCGCGTCTCGGTCGATGCCACGACCGGCGGGGTATTCGGGTACCGGCACGAGCTCGACGAGAACGCGCCGGGAGCGTCGCTGCCCCTCGAGCAGGCCCGCGCGCTCGCAGAAAAGGCGCTCGATCAAAGTGGCTACAAGCTGTCCGATTTCGACCTCCAGGATTCCCACGCCCAGAAACGGAAAGCGCGCGAGGACTACAAGTTCGTCTGGCAGGCGAAGCCCGGCGACCCGCGCAACGTGGGCGACGAGCATTACCGTATCGAAGTCGATCTGGCAGGTGAGCAGGTGGTGGGCTTGTCCCGGTTTTTCAAGCTCCCCGAAGAGTGGGAACGGCAGCGGACCGCCACGCAATTACCCAACGTGATCCTGACCGGCCTGGAATGGCTTTTCGGCGCGGGGCTCGTGGGCGGCGCCATCCTCTTGTTCGTTATTCAGGCGCGGAGCAGGAAAATCCCGTGGCGCGCGAGCGCCAAGGTCGGCGGATTTCTCGCGGTGCTGATGGCCTTGGTGGAACTCAACCGGCTCTCGGTGGTTGACATCCGATACACCACCTCGATTCCCTTGTCCACCTATCGGGTTTTTGTCGCCCTGAGCTTTCTTATCGTTCCTCTCGTGGTCGGGTTGCTGTGCTGGCTCCTGGTGGGCCTCGCGACGAGTCTGTATCCCAATGCCTGGGGCATTTTCGACGCGACCGCCCGCCGCGTGTGGCGGCGCGATGCCGCCGTAGCGCTGGTCGTCGGTGTGGCGGCGGCCGCCGGGATCAACCGGCTGGAGGCCGTCGTCAGCAGCCACTTTCACGCCTACGCCCCGGTCAGGATCGACCTCGTGCCCAGCGCTTTCGACACCACGTGGCCCGGTCCGGGCTTCTTTGTTCACGGCCTCTTCAATGCGGTGGTGTTTGCGGCCGGCGCCGCCGTGTTGATTTACCTCGCCCGCCTGTCCCTGGTACGCCGCGCCTGGTGGCTCTGGCTGGGCGGGCTGCTTCTGCTGGTCAGCCTTGGACCGGCCGGGGCCCATTCCGTAGCCGAATTCCTCCTCGGCTGGGCGATGGGCCTTGTGTCGCTGGTCGCGGTAGTCGGAATCGTCTACGCCTTTTTCCGCGACAACGTCCTGGCCTATCTGGCTGCGGCGCTTTGCCTCGAAGTCGCTGAACCCGTTGTCGCGCTGCTTTCCCAACCGCCGGCCTTCTTTCGCTGGAACGGCACCGCGCTGGTCGCGCTGACGGCAGTGGTCCTCGGCTGGCTTCTGCTCCCTACCCGTCAATCTCAAACCAGTTCGTAACGCTCGCCCGCCTTGGAGTGCGGAAGCTTGCTTCCGCTTTGTATTGCGCCAGTCCCTGCGACAGAAGAGAGGAGGTAGCCCGGCGCGTTTTTTTGGGCCGCGCGATGGTGGCAGGCGGAACCGAGGTTCCGCGCGCGAAAGCGGGAGCAAGCTCCCGCACTCCAAGGTGTCAGTGGAGCGCGACGGCCTCGAGCAACTGGCTCTCACCGGCGCGCCACAAGGCATATTTCAGCCGGTATCCGGAGCGCATGGAAGCGGCGCCCGCGTCGCCGCGGCTGTTGATAGCGAGGACGCAGACGTCGCCGGACTTGTTCGCGGGGTCCGTCTTCGCCATGTGCTCAAGGAGCTCGATGCACGCGTCCTGCGGCGACGCGCCTCGCGCCATGTTGTGCACGATAGAGACGCTGGTGCAGTAGTTGGTCATCAGGTCGCCGTCGCCCGTGGCGGACGCGGCGCCGACGTTGTCGTCCGCATAGACCCCGCAACCCACCAGCGGCGAGTCGCCCACGCGCCCGGGAATTTTCCACGCCAGGCCGGACGTGGAACATCCCGACACCACGTGGCCCTTGCCGTTCGTCGCGACGAAGCCGATGGTGTCGTGGTTTTCGGTCGGATTCAGCCAGAACGATTTATGGTTGGGGTCGGCCTTCCACTCCATCCACTTCTTCAAGCTCTCAGGCGTCAGCAATTGTTCCGGATGGAACCCCATCTTGAGCGCGAAACGGAACGCGCCGTCGCCCGCCAGAGTCGTGTGCCGGGTCTTTTCGAGCACCAGCCGCGCGACCGAGATGGGGTTCTTGATGCTGCGCAGGCTGCAGACCGCGCCCGCGCGGTGTTTCGTCCCGTCCAT
>QHZK01000142.1 GCA_003224635.1 Acidobacteriota bacterium
CACCCAGGTCTCACTGGGATCGATCAGCCAGGAAGCCAAAGCCGCAACCGAGGAATGTCGCAAGCAGCTCGCCCAGAGCTTCGAGGCACAGACCGCAACTGTCTCCGGGGCCACCGAAGTTTCCGTGGCTTCCGTTCGTCGCGCCACTGAGGAGGCTGTAGCCGAATTGCAGGCGACCCGCCAGAAAGCGGAGTCGAGTTTTGAAGCCAGCGCGAGCGACTATCAGAGGCGGCTGGCGGAACTGGCCGCTTCGGGACTGGAAGGGCTGGAGAGCAAGTCCGGCGCGCTGCTGGAAGGCTTCCAGGGCCAACTCGAGAAAACCCTGAAGGGATTCGAGCAGAAGGGAGCGCAGCAGGTGGCGGACCAGCTCCAGAAGATCGCCGCCGGCTTGCAGGAGCAATCGAGCAGTCAGCTCGAGCAGCAGGCCGATGCCACGGTCCAGCGCCTGAGCGAGGAACTCCAGGCTTCAGGCGCCGTGCTGGTCGACGAAGCCAAGGACCAACTGGCGAATCTCACTCAGGGCTCGCTGACGTTGCTGAGTAAGGAAGCCGAAACCACCACCGCACAATGCCGCAGCCAGTTGCTCCAGACCTTTCACGACCAAAGCCAAGCGGTGTCCGGAGACACGGAGGCCGCGGCAAGCTCCATTCGTCGGGCTGCGGAGGAGGCTGCCGCTGGATTCGAAGCCACCCGATTGGAAACTGAAAAGACCTTCAGGACCGATTTGGCTGGCTGTATGGAGTGGCTGGAGGATCAGGCAGGCGCGGTTCTCGACGGGGTGCACCGGAAGTCGGATGCGCTGCTCGAGAGCTTTGATGGCTATCGCATCCAGTTGGACCAGAGTTTCCAGGCGCAAAACGAGAGCGTCTCCGGGAGCGCGGATACGGCTGTCAGTTCGATCCTTAGCGCCACCCGAGAGGCTGCAGTCGACCTACAGGCGATTCGCCAGGAGATGGAAACCAACTTCAAGAGTAGCGTGGGCGGCTACCAGAAGCAGCTTGCAGAGCTGGCCGCCTCGGGGCTCGAAAGACTGGAGCAAAAGTCGGTCGCGCTACTCGAAAGCTTCCAGGGTCAACTGCAAAGCACCCTTGAGGGCTTCCAGCAGAAGGGGGCCCGCGAGGTAGCGGACCAGCTCCAGAAGATCGCCACCGAATTACAGGAGCAGTCGACCGGGCAGCTCCAGCAACAGGCCAATGACACCGTCAAGTGCTTGAGCGAGGAGTTACGGGTGACGGGATCACTGCTGCTGGGCAATGCGCGAGAGGAGCTCCTGGGCTTAACCGAGGCCTCGCTCAAGTCGCTGGCCGAAGAAGCCCAGGGTATCACCGGAAGCGCGCTCGAGGCTGCGATCTCCGTTGACCGCGCAGCCGACGAAGCCGCGGCCGGCCTCGAAGCGGTAAGGCAGCAGGCGGAGGTCAGCCTGGAAAGCAACGTGGCTGTCTACCGGGCGCAACTCGCGGAGTTGGCTGGCGAGGCCGCGCAAGGGCTCGAGCGCAAGTCAGATGTTTTCCTTAAGAGCTTCGACGAGCGCAGCGGCCAGATGGCCCAGGCCTTCCTTGAGAAATCCGCAACTCTCAAAGACACCGCCGATGCGGCCGCGAATTCTATCCATCAAGCCGCCCAGCAAGCCGCGACCGAGTTCGAGGCAGCCCATCGGGAGATGGAGTCCCGCTTCGAGTTGGGGAGCGCCGAGTACGAGAAACGTCTGACGGAACTGGTGGCCTCGGGACTGAAGGGACTTCAGAGCAAGTCGGACTCCCTCCTCGAGACCCTTGAAGAGCAGCGGGACCAGTTGAACCAAACCTTCGGGGATCAAAACGCGTCTTTATCGGCGAGCGCAGATGCGGCCGTAAATTCTGTCCGTCTAGCGGCCGAAGAAGCTCTGGCTGGATGGCAGGTGGTCCGTCGCGAGATGGAAATCCGTTCCGAGTCGGGGGCTGCCGACCACCAGAAACGCTTGACTGAAGTGGCCGCCTCGGGGCTGGCGGGACTCGAACTCAAGTCGGAGGCCCTCCTCAAGGATTTTGAAGAGAAGCGCAGCCAGTTGGCCCGGACCTTCGAGGAGCAAGGCCGGACCGTCGCCGGGAGCACCGGCGCCGCTCTGGTTTCCATTCGCCAAGCCGCCGAGGAGAGCGCCACCGAATTCCTTTTGATCCAACAGAGCGCAGAGCGCAGCTTCGAGGCCAATGCGGGCGCGTATCACAAGCGAGTGGCAGACCTCGCAGCCTCCGGCGTCGAAGTGCTGGAGTCGAAGTCCGAGGCCCTGCTTGAAGCCTTTCAGGGTGAGCTCCAGAAGACCCTCGAGACTTCGGTCGAGAAGGGGACCGCCGAGGCAACGGATCAACTCCTGAAGGTAGCGGAGGGGTTACAGCAGGACTCCATCCGGCAACTTCGGGAGCAAGCCGATGATACAGTCAAGCGCCTGACGGACCAACTCCAGGCTTCGGGCGCGGGGCTGGTCGACCAAGCCAGGGAACAGGTGTCGAGCGTAATCCAGACGTCGCTCGACTCGCTCAGCCAGGCCGCGGGAGCAGAATGCCGCGCACAGGCAGCCCAGGCCCTCCAGGAGCAAGCCGCAACCGCCTTCCAGAATGCGGAAGCGGCGGCGACCTCCATTCGTCTCGCCACTCAAGAAGCCGTGGCTGAATTGCAGGAAACCCGGCAAGAGACGGAAGCTGGTCTCGGCTTGAGCGTGGGCGAGCACCAGAAGCGGCTGGCGGAAATGGCCGGCGCGGAGTTGGAAGGGCTCCAGCAAAAATCGAACGCGCTTCTCCACAGCTCTAAGGCGCAACTTAACGATGCCATCGAGGGGTTGCAGCAGAAGGCCGCGAGCGAGCTGAAGGTTGTGCTGCAGAAGATCGCCGCGGATTTCGAGGAGCAATCGGTTGCTCACCTTCGTAAGCAGGCCGCGGAAGTCGGGGCGACGCTACGGCAGGACTTGCAAAGTTCGGGCCTGGGGGTGGTCGAGGAAGCCCGGCAGCTCGCAGGGATCACGAAGGAAGCGCTGGAGTCTCTCAGCCAGGTCGCCGCTGAAGGGTGCCGCCAAAAGCTCGATGAATTTGCGGCCAAGAGCGCGGCCATGCAGAAGCAAATGGAGGGGATCGCCTCGTCCAACCTCGATAAGGTCCACAAGGTCATCGCTCCCGCGAAGCGCGCGACGCGCTTTCCCCTGGGATTCGCCGTCGCCGCCCTGGCCCTGGTCGCGATTGTCCCGATCTTGATCGTGGCCGGCGTCTCGTCGACGACCCATCCCGTAATGAAGTTGCGCGCTGAAGCTCCCGCCCAGTTTCCGGGTACCAGTGCAGACTGGAGCCCGAAGCGCCGCGCCAGCGAAGAGCAGGTGGCCAAGGCGTACTGGCAGGTCGCGTTGCAGGAGTTGCCAGCGAAGTTCGACTACGGAATGACCCTGCCGGAAGAGCCCCCGGCCGAGTTCAAAGTCGACTCGAAGAACCTTCCCGGTGGCGCGAAGGCTGATCCTGCCGCCCGGACGCGGTACTGGCACAAAGTCCGCGACGCGTGGGCCTCGACTCAGGCCTGGGAAACGTCGGACCTGAACGCGGACGGAATCGGTCGTACGCTGCAAGAGGCGGCCGCAAAGGTTCGCTCCAAGATGCCACACCTGTGGTAACGGCCAGTTGCTCGGTTCGGAGTTTTTCAGTTCGGGTTCAACTCCGAACCGCGAACTCCGAACTGAGAAACTGAGCAACTTCATATCGCTGGCCAAGTCCAGTTCATCCCACCGGGGGTTACTTCGACTCTCCCAAATGCTTCCCAATCTGCTTGTGAAACTTGGTCGCGACGGACCAAGTAGCTGTTGTAAATCGGGTCGGCCACGGCGCTGACTGCCGCGAACGGCTCGCTGATACCCGACCCACGGTCATAGCGCGGGCGTGGCGGTCTTTCGGGGAGGGCTGAAGAAGGGGAGCGGTACCACGGTGGCTTTCACCGTGTGCCGGACGGCTTCAACCGTCAACTCGATCTCGAGCTCGGCCCCCGGCGCGGCGCATTCGCTCTCGACGCTCGCCAGGGCAATCATCTTTTTCAGCGTCGGAGACCAGGTCGTGGAGGTCGCCTTGCCTATTTGCGTCCGACCCCTGTACAAGGGCGTCGCGATGCGGGAGGCAGCGCTGGGGATCTGGGGCGCCAGGCCGACGGCCGCGTAGCGGGCCTCGATCTCGTTCCAGTCGACTTCGAGGCCCACCAATTTCCGTCGCGGACCCCGCCGTTCCTCAGCGATTAAGGCCGAGCGGCCGATGAAATTCTCCTTTTCGACGTGCACGAGCCGTCCCAGGCCGATCTCGTAGGGCGAGTATCTCTGGGACTCGATCAGAGCCTTCTTGCTCGAGGTGTAGTCGACCTCGATCAGCAGCAGGCCCGCCTCGATGCGGGCGACGTCGAGCGCGAGCATGCCGACGGGGTGCACGTCGAACTCGCGGCCGCCCTCCATGATCGCGTCCCACACTCTGACGGCCTGGTCCCAGGGAATCCAGATCTCATAGCCCAGGTCTCCCGTGTATCCGGTGCGCGAAATGTCGACCGGGACGCCCGAAATGGCGCCATGCGTGACGCGAAAATACTTGAGGTTTTTGATGTCAGCGTCCGCGACCTTGGCGAGCAGCCGCGCGGAAGTAGGCCCTTGAAGCGCGAGCGCCGCCATCTTTTCCGAAACGTCCTCGATCTCGACCTCCGTCCCCAGCGAGTTCTGGCGGAACCAGCGCAGGTTCGGGTCAGCGGCTGTCCAGCGGTAGGTGTTCTCACCCAGCCGCGTGACGGTGCCGTCGTCGACCACCTTGCCCCGCTCGTCGCACCAGCAGCAGTAGATCACCTGGTCGGCAGCGACTTTGTTGATGTCGCGCGCGATCACCCGGTTCACGAGCTTGGTGGCGTCGCGGCCCGTGACCATGTATTTGTAAAGCGGCGTGACGTCGATCAGCGCCGCAGCGTTCCGGATGGCGTTGTACTCGTGCTCGTGGTGCGTCTCGTAGACGCTGACCGCGTAGTAGCCCGCCCACTCGCGATAACTCAAGCTCTCGCAGAGCGCGAAAGTCCTTTCGTGCACCGCAGTCCCTACCGGCACGGGCCACCTCCAACCGAGGCTTGCTGGTGGTGAATTACCACGGCGGGATTATAGCGACGCGAGTGCGCCGGTAGCAAGATGGTCTGTTCTCTGTAGGGTCGTAAAATTCGGTGAAGCTGCTCCCGGAGTTCCCGAGCACGAAAGCACCCGGTTTGACTGTGGCGACCTGCGGCCCTAGAATGCGTAGTGAGGGAGTCGAATGGCTGATGCGAGGTTTCCAACGAAAAACAGGGTGAGTCCTGGTTCCCGAGGGGGCGAGCCTGCTGCCGCGCCAATTCTCAGCCGCAGGATTTTCGGTCAACTCGTGTTCTTCACCCTGTTGCTGCTCTCGATCGGCGTGGGCGCGCTGGGCGGGATGATCTTCGTCTACTCTTCGGACCTGCCTCAAGTGCGGCAGCTCGAAGATTACCGCCCGGACGTCATGACGGAGCTTTATGCGGACGACGGCACGGTGATCGGGAGCTTCGCGCTCGAACGCCGCGTTATCGTCACCTACAGCCAGATACCCAAAGTGCTCGAGGACGCCGTCCTCTCCATCGAAGATCGCCATTTCGCGAGCCACTGGGGAGTGGACGTGGTCCGCATTCTCCGGGCGGGGTCCACGGACCTGCTCGAGTGGCGCAAGGCGCAGGGAGCAAGCACTCTAACCCAGCAGCTCAGCCGGATGTTCTTCCTGACTCCTGAAAAGAGCTTCCGGCGGAAGCTCCAGGAGATTTTGCTGGCGATTCAAATCGAGCGCCGTTTCACCAAGCCGCAGATTTTCACCATGTACTCGAACGAAGTGAGCCTCGGCCACGGCACTTTCGGTTTTGAGGCGGCGGCGGAATTCTATTTTGGCAAGCACTTGAGCGAGCTCACGCTGCCGGAGGCCGCGCTGCTGGCGGGGCTGCCCAAGACCCCCACTGCCTATTCACCCCTTCTCCATCCCGATCGCGCCCTGCAGCGCCGCAATCAGGTGCTGCTGGCGATGCTCGATAACGGCAGGATCACCAAGGCGCAATGTGAGCGCGCCAAGGCCGCGCCGCTCGGCCTCCACATTCAACGGTGGGACAACAACACCGCGCCGTACTTCGTCGAAGAAGTGCGGCAGCTTCTCGAGAGAAAGTACGGCCCCGAGACGGTTCACGAAAAAGGGCTGAGGGTGTACACCACCTTGAACCTGCGCGCGCAACGGCTGGCGGAGAACGCCCTGATGCAGGGCCTCCACAACGATGACAAGCGGCGCGGCTGGCGAGGTCCGGAAAAGAACATTTTGAAAGACCCGCCCCGGCTGCCGGGCGGCGGGGTGGCAACGCTTGAAACTTACACGGAGCCCGACTGGAAGAAGCCTTTCGAAGCGGGGGACTCGGTCCACGGCCTGGTCACGCAGGTCAAGCCGGACTGGGCGCTGGTGCGGGTCGGAGCCTTTACCACTCGTGTGGTGCCGGCCGACTTTGCGTGGACCAAGAAGACCCGGCCGGGTGACGTCTTCTCTCCGGGTGACCTGGACCTGTTTTTGGTCAAGGAGGCCAAAGGAAAGGCGCTCCGCGTCACGCTTGACCAGCGCCCGGATCTGCAGGGGGCCGTGGTGGTCATTGACAACGCGACCGGGTCCGTCAAGGCCATGGTGGGCGGCTACGACTTCAATGAGAGCAAGTACAACCGCGCCGTGCAGGCCGAGCGGCAGGTGGGATCCTCTTTCAAGGTCTATGTTTACTCGCAAGCCCTGCTCGAGGGTATGAGCCCGTTCAACACCATCCTCGACGCTCCCGTGAGTTTTCCCTCCTCGTCGGGGATCTGGTCGCCACACAACTACGACGACAAGTTCGAGGGTCCGGTCACGCTGTTGCACGCGCTGGCCGAGTCGCGGAACGTGCCGGCAGTCCGTCTGATCGCCCGCGTGGGCGTGGACAAGGTGATCAAGCTCTGCCGCAAGTTCGGGATCACTTCCAGGCTGGTCCCCAACCTTCCGCTCGCCCTGGGCGCCTCTGACCTGACGCTCGTCGAGCACACCTCGGCTTTCACCACGTTTCCTGACGACGGCGTGCACGTCGCGCCGCACATCATCGAGCAGGTAACGAACTACGACGGCGCCGTGGTCGATGCCTTCCGGCCGGAAATCACCGATGTCCTGCCCGCCGGCGTCGCGCGCCTCATGGTCTCGATGCTGCGCGAAGCCATCAACTCGGGCACTGCGGTCAGGGCCAAGGCGTTC
This sequence comes from Acidobacteriota bacterium, assembly GCA_003224635.1. GTDB lineage: Bacteria > Acidobacteriota > Terriglobia > UBA7540 > UBA7540 > QHZK01. The sequence continues at coordinate 7,272 of QHZK01000142.1, forward strand.
GCGGCAAAGTACCCCGTCGCCGGCAAGACCGGGACCACCAATGATTTCTCGGACGCCTGGTTTATCGGGTTTTCTCCTTCGATCACCTGCGGCGTCTGGGTGGGCTTCGACGACCATCGCACGCTCGGGCCGAAAGAGGAAGGGGCGCGCGTGGCTCTGCCCATCTGGATGGATTTCATGAGTGAGGCTTTGAAGACGCGGCCCGTCGAGGACTTCCCGCAGTCGCCGCTGTTGACCAACCCCGATCAGGTGAAAGAGATCCTGGCGAGCGCCGGAACCCAAACCCTGCTCGCCGAGCACGGGGAGAGCGCCGGGTCCAGCGATTCCACTCAGCTTGCGCCTGCCGCAGCGGCCGCGCCCTCACATCCCGGGCCGGCCATCACTCCGGCCGTCTCGCGCCGCGGCGCTATCGGATACTCACTCGAAGGAAATGGGCCACGCGGAGTAGAGGGCCCCGTGCAGCAACCGCCTGAATCTCCCGGAGTCGTCGCACCCGGGAGTCGTGCGCCTCCCGAGGTCAAACCGGCGAAGGCCGATCCTCCGCAGGAGAGTACCCTTGCGCCAC
>QHZK01000143.1 GCA_003224635.1 Acidobacteriota bacterium
CCTTCGACCGGCAGATTTCTCCGATTCGGTTGAGAGGAAGGTCTCGAAACCGCGCCGGGACTTCACCGGTTTTGCCGGGCGGGACGGTGAACAACAGCTCGTAGTCTTCGCCTCCGTGGAGCGCCAGATCGAGCGAATCTGCTGGACGCGGCCGGCGACCTGTCGGAAACTCCGGCCCAGGAATCAGGTCAGCCCAGACGCGGGCGCCGACGCCGCTCGATTCACAGAGGTGGGCGAGGTCCGTCGAGAGCCCGTCGCTGACGTCGATGAGCGCGGAGGCCAGACGTTTGCGCGAGAGGTAACGGCCCAGAGCGCAACGCGGTTCGGGATAAAGGTGAGCCCTGATGGCTCCGCG
>QHZK01000144.1 GCA_003224635.1 Acidobacteriota bacterium
TCTATGACCGCCGACCAAGATGCTGCAACATTCCCGGCGCTCATAGAGCGCCGCTACAGCAGTTCTCCTACCCTTTGATTTGGTCCTCGCCTTCGGTGACGACCTCGCCCCGGATCGCGACCACGCCCGTCTTGCCCTCTTCGGGCAGCGCGAGTTCCTGGCGGATGAAGCGGCGCAGGTTGTCTTCCGAGACCACCAGGCCCGTCTGGGCGAACTTGGTGAGCGCGTCGACGATCTCGCCCAAGCCGCGCGCCTGCACGTTGGCCGGGACCAAGCGCGGCGCGGGCGCGTCCTCGCCGAAATTGAATTCCACCAGGCGCCGCACGCTGGTATTCGTCATCACCGCCGCGACCTGGTCGGCGACGTTCTGGAGCGAGAGCAGAAAGAAATCTCCGTGCTGCTGGCCGAGCGCGCGGGAACCGCGCTCGGCCACGGCCAGGTCCATGAAGAGGGCGAGGGCGGCGCGCGAGATCATCACGTTGTGGTGCTGGATGGAGGGCAGGATGTCGCGCACACGGCCCTCGACGCCCACAATGCGGAGGCCGGTCGCCGGGTCGCCGGGCGGCTCGACCGCGCCCGTGGACTCGTGCGCCGCCAGTTGGGTAACGAAGTTGTAGGCGGCGTCGCGGTCCTCCTTGGAAAATCCGGGTGCCAGCTTCCACACCGGGATGCCGAGCGCGTTGCGCTCGCAGGCGATCGAGTCCATGCGGTAGAGGTTCGACTTGACGTACCAGTGCGGGTACATGTAGCGCAGGAGCGCCGTGCCCCAGAAGTTCGCGCCCTCCTGGTTGTAGGTGAACAGGGCGATCTTTTCGGCGGGCAGCGTGACGTTCAAATACCGGCCGCCGCGATAACCGTACTGCTCGAGCGCGACGAGCGTCTCGCCGTCGAGCTCCGTGTGCCAGCGGTAGAAAGTCAGGGGCAGGCGCGCGGCGAGCTTGCGGAGCCGGACGCGCGAGCCGTCCACCGCCCAGACGTCCTCGTGCGCCGCGCACCCGAAGTCGAGCATCAGAAGGGCGTTGCGCACCACGTCGTCCCAGTTCTGGGTCGCCCAGGCGCCGGTCGAGGTGCGGAATTCGAGCCCGCCAAAGAGATTGTCCCGAACGAAGGCGGCGATCTCCTTGGCCTTGGCTTCCGTGGCTCGACCAGCGCCCGTCGAAGAAACTCTCATGCTGTCATTCTGAGCCCTTCGCTTGTCATTCTGAGCGAAGCGAAGAATCTCTGTATTTCGCTCAGGAGATCCTTCGCTTCGCTCAGGATGGGAGGTCGTGTCTTGCGCCACGACCTCCCACTTGGCCGACTGGATGGGCAGCTTGCAGGCGGCGAGCGTGGCCCTGACCTGCGCGTCGCCGCGGCGCATTCTTTCGTAAGTGGGAAGCGCGCTGCGGCCCGCGAGCTCGGGGTTATATTCGCCGAGGTCGTACAGGAAGCCGGAGGGGATCGGGGTGCCGCTGATCCCGAACGTGGCCTCAAACTCGCCGCGCGGCACCGTGCCCGGGGCCAGGGGCCGGTCGCCCGGGGTCGGGGCGGGAACGGGCACGACGGGCGCAGTCTGCAAGGGCGCGCTCGCGCCGTACGCCTGCGCCCACACGCCGGGGACCGGGGTTCGGGATTCGGGGCTCGGGGTTCGGGTTTCGCTGAATCCCGAATCCTGACTCCTGAATCCTGTTTCTCTCTCGGCCAGGGCCAGCACGCGGTCCAGCCGGTCCGCCAGCTTTTCGGCGCGGCGCAACTCGCGATCGAGCAGCTTCGTCTGGTTTCCGTTGCCTGAAGAGTGACTCTTCATAAGTCCATTAGGTCAAGTTCGTCAGTTAGTCAGTATTTCAGTTTGTCAGTAGGTTGGTCTCAAGTTCGACGAACTGAGAGACTGACGAACTGACGAACTGAGAAACTGTATTCAGAACGCAATCCCCGGGTCCGCAGCGATGCGGTCGTCACGCAGGTCGACGGCCTTGGCGGTGGCCCGGACCGAGGAGTATTCCGCCGTCGTGCGTCCGGCGCGCACAGGCTTCGACTCGACGTAGCCGCGCGACGGATCGCCCAAGTAAGCCAGGTGAAATTTCAGCTCGCTCTCCTCGATCGGATAACCCTGCCCGCGCTGCACCTGGATCCGTAAGCTCGCGAAGGCGACCCAGTCGAGCCGGTGCTTGATCAGAATGCTCAGGATCACGCCGCGCAGGATTTCGTCCCGGATTTGGCGAGTGAGTTCCATATCAGTAAGTCAGCAGGTCAGTAGGTCAGTAAGTCAGTAAGTCAGTGCGTCAGTGAGTCAGTGCGTCAGTGAGTCAGTATGTCAGTGAGCCAGTACTCAGCGAATCAGTGATTCAGCCAGACAACTGCCGGACTGACGAACTGAGAAACTGAGAAACTGAAACACTGAGCAACTCAAATACTGACAAACTGACGAACTGAGATACTCCCTAATTCCGCAGCTCGGTCTGTTCTCCGCGCATCCGGTTCAGCCGGTCGGCGTGGACCTGGAGCGCCATCCAGAGCTGGTCGTTGGTGTGGCGCTGGGTGTCGATGTAGTCGCGCAGCATGGTGACCACGCGTTCCTGGTACTTCAGCCGCCGCTGCTCCGCCGCCGCATGACCCTTCATGCCCAGCGAAATCCGCCACACCAGCAGAATGAAGCTGATCGCCGTGGCGATGAAAGCCAGCGCCGCCAGCACTCCGAGCAAAACACACATCCGAGGCAACTGATTCATGTTCGAACTACCCCCTTTGGTGCTGGGACGGCGTTCCCTGGGGGGCAGGTCGCAACCCAACTTCGTATTTCAGTTTGTCAGTACTTCAGTACTTCAGTACTTCAGTTTGTCAGTCGGTCAGTTCTCAGTTTTCGGTTTGTCAGTTCTTTGAACTGGCCTTACTGACATACTGACATACTGACATACTGACTTACTGACACACTGACTCACTCAACAGGCGGAGAGCGGCGTCGACGCCGACCACAGTTGGTCGGTGGCGCTCCGCTCGGCTTGGGCGTAGTCGCCCAGCATTTCGACCAGCCTCGCTTCCGTTTTCTGGCGCTCGAGGCAAGTCCCGACCAACTGCTCGACGCCGCGCGAGACGCGCCACGCCACCACGAGCAGCGCCGCCGCGGCCATGACCAGGGCCAGGGCCGCCAGCGTCTCGAGCCAGGCCAGCAGGCGCGCGCGCTCGAAGACCGCGCCCGAATCGGCCGCCGCGGACCTGAAGCTGTCGACGAAAAAAGCCAGTGCGAAATGGGCCATGACCGAGCCTCCTTGGAGTTCGTCAGTTCGTCAGTTTGTCAGTTTCTCAGTCGGCCCCGTTGTTGGTCCGACTTACGTACTTACTGAAGTACTGACGTACTGACTCACTGACTCACTTAATTACAACGTCGGGCTCCGAAGCCCCAGGGACAGCGGACGCCCCACGACCCCGGCGATCTCGGCCAGGTGATAGGTCTCGGGCCGGGCGGCGGCGGCCTCCGCCAGGCAGAACGCCCACCAGTGGTCGGCGTGGCCGGACTTCGAGTCGTGGTCGGCGTCGAAGCGCGACTGGCCGAGCGCGTTCGCGGCCTTCTTCACCGAGCGGAACGACTCGCGCACCGCGTCCGAATCCGGCAGGCGAACTTTGGCCTCCTCCATGCGGCGCTTGGCCGTGACCGCGAGCGTTTCCTTCCGGGCCGCCGTGAACGTGACGCCCTCGACCTTGTCCGGAAACTCGCGCGCCAGGGCCTCGGCGATGGCGAGCCCCATGCCGCCCTGGTCGATTTCCATGCGCTTGACCAGCGGCAGGACGGCCCGCGCCTGGCGCACCTGGTCGGGTGTCGGCAGGTTGCGCATCTCGATCACGCCGCGCGTCCAGGTGACGTCCCCCACGAGCTCGGAAAGCCAGATGACCGACAGGTCGCGGTTGCGCGCCACGTCCCATCCCGCATAAAGACCAGTGCCGAGTGACGAGTGACAAGTGACAAGTTCTTGCCTCAGCTCGGTCGAGGCTTCCGAGGAGACGCACTTCTCGAACAGCTCGTGCGGGATCCACTGCGAGCCGCTGGAGAGGAACTCGCAGCAAAATTCCTGCCGCCAGGTCTCTTCGTCGACCCCGGCGCGCAGCAGGCCGAGATCGATCCCGAGCCCCTGGCGCGCCGCCTCGTAGACATCGCACCAGTGGCCCGACCATAAAATCGGGTGATCCCGTTCGCTTCGCTCAGGGCAGGCGGGTGATCGGGTGATCGGGTGATTGTCATTCTGAGCCCTTCGCGTGTCATTCTGAGCGAAGCGAAGAATCTCTGTATTTCGCTCAGGGTAAACTCCGCGAAGAATCCCGCTCTGGTCTTTTCTTTCGTTGGGAACAGTGCGAGATGCTTCGCTTCGCTCAGCATGACAAGCCTGCTCTGAGCGCAGCGAAGGGATGACGCGACCAACCGATGCTCCAGGGCCTTCCGTCAACCCTGCTTCCTTCGCCAGCTCGAAGAACTTGCCCTGCTGGCCGTTCGGGGTGGAGATCACCTCCAGGCTGTAGCCGCGCGTGATGGTCGGGTAGAGCGCGGCGTAGATCTTGTCGGCGTCGACGTGGAAGGCAAACTCATCCAACGTCACGTGGCCGGAGTAACCGCGCGCCGTGTCGGGATTGGCGGGCAGGCCGTAAATCACCGAGCCGTTGGGGAAGCGCACTTCCAGTTGCTTGATCGTGGCGCCCTCGAAAAACGTGGACTCGCACGCCTGGGCGACGATGCCGCACGACTGGATGTGCTCGTGCACCTTCTCCATCAGCAGGCGCGACTGCCTCTCGCCCTTCGAGAGCAGGACCCAGGTGGTCCGCCTTTCCAGGCACTTGAGCACGGCGCGGAGGGTGGCCGCAAAGGAGAAGCCGGTCTGCCGGCCCTTCACCACAATCTTGAGCGGCGAATTGTCCTCGACCCAGCGCCGCTGGTAGGGCAGGAGCTCGAGGGCTGTCCGTTGTCCTTTGTCCATTTTTCAGTTTCTCAGTTCGTCAGTTTGTCAGTATTTCAGTTCGTCAGTCCCTCAGTTGGTCAGTTGGTCAGTTGGTCAGTTCCAGCATAGCCGGTCATCGGAACCCAACTCCGGCAATGGTAACTCCTCCGAGGATCAATCACGCGGTTCGGACTGACAACTGAAGAACTGAATAACTGACAAACTGAAATACTGAAATACTGACAAACTGACCTACGGCCCGACCAACCCGTAAATCTCCTGGATCTTCCGCAACGTTTCGGGGCCGAGCTCGCGCGCCTGGCCCTCTTTCTCGATGGCCTGAGCGACTTCGCGCACTCGCTGTTGCAGTTGTTCGCGCTTTACGATTTCGGTCTTCATGCGCTCCTCCGCCAGCCTCAAGGCCGCTTCGAGGTTCCGGCCCTTGAGGTCCAGGCTTCCCCGGGTCAGGAAGTGCCGGGCGGCGTCCTTGACGGTGAAGCGCGTCCCTGCCCGCTCGAGACCCATCAGGCCGGTGAGGAACACGGCGTCGGCCAGCTCCGCTTCGGCCGAATGGGGGGCGCCCGTCAAGGATTTCTTCAGCTTCTGAGCTACTTCCTGCATGCGCCGGATGCGCCGGCCTTGCAGGTCCGGGTTGCTCTGAAAGTAGCTCCGGACGGCCAGGAGCGTGACGCCCTCGCCTCGCCGACGGCGTCCGGTGAGGGGTCCGGCTGGTGGCGCTCGTTGATCCATTCGGTCGTGTCTTCAAACGTGGCGCCGTTCTCGATCATGCGCTCCGCCTCGAGCTTGACGTTCGGGGGAAGCAGCTCGAAGTTGTTCAGCCGGCCCCGGCCTCGGAACTTGCTCCGGGGCCTGCCGCTCTGGTCGGTGGCGGGGCCCAGCTTCGGTTTTCGTCCTTTGTCCTTGGTCATGAGTGAGTTTGTCAGTTCGTCAGTTAGTCAGTATTTCAGTTTCTCAGTACTTCAGTTTGTCAGTTCTTCAGGTCCTTAATTACCAGTCCGAACCGCCTTTAGTTATCAGCCCGAACTGCGAGCCGATCGACCTGGCAAACTGAAATGCTGACGGACTGAAATACTGACGAACTGAAAGACTGAGGAACTGACCAACTGACAAACTTTTCTTACCCCCGCGGCTCCAGATAAACGCCGCTGTCTGCCGGCAGGCGCCCGTCGTAGTAGTCGATCCCTTTCGCGGTGATTTTCACCAGCGGAGTCTTCCGCCGGGGGACGGGCCCGCGCACCTCGTCGACCGATGCCAGACCCTTCTCGACCAGGTAAGCGACGTGATAGCTCAGCTCGACGGAAGTCACGGCGAAGCCAAAAATATCGAGCTCGCCCTGGAGCAGCGGCAAGGTGGCCGCGCGCGGATAGATCAGGGCCAGGTAGTAGAGGATCTTGCCGCGGATGACTTCTTTATGACGAAGGCTCGCTGCCATTCTGCGTCCGCTTTCTGTAGCCGGATTCGAATCAGAAATCAGAAATCAGAACAAGAACGCGCGCTAATGGTTTGTTTCTGACTTCTAATTTCTGATTTCTGATTTGGCCAACGCTGACAACTGCTGGTGCATGGCTTTAATCGCAATGAGCATCTCCTGGTGCTCGAAACTGTCCTCGGAGTCCCGCCGCTCGACCGCCGTAGCCAGCCGCGAAAAGGCGTCGGCCTGCGATTTCTGCGCGCTGACGAACTGCTCGAGATACGTCCGCGCGATGTCAAAGCTCGACTCCATCTGCCGGCGCTTGACGTCCATCGATCGGTCGATCCAGTGCAGCGCCAGGCGCGAGAACCCGTAGGTGAAGACCACCAGCACCAGGATCCCCGGTCCCCACAGCAGCGCGAAGCGTGTTACGTCGAAAGGAGCCATTCTTCAGTTTCTCAGTCTCTCAGTTCGTCAGTTTCTCAGTTGGGCGGTTCCGCCAGGCTGTCGGTTAGTCGGTCGGCGCCACGGTCTGGGTTTACTGACCTACTGACTTACTGACGTACGGACTAACTGACATACTGACAAACCGAAATACTGACCAACTGATCCTACCGCCTCACGGCGAGCCCGATGGCGACGCCGATGGCGACGTGCTCGAGCGTGCGCACGAGGCGCTGGCTGAAGGCGCCGCGGGCGATCTTGAGCTCCGCCTTTTGCTGCTGCTGGCTGGCGGCCAGGATTCTGTCCTTATCGGCCAGGGCCTGGTTGAGGCCCGCGAGCGACGCCTTCTGCTGGTCGATGATCGAGGCGCTCGCGGCCGCTTGCTCCTTACAATTGCCGATCAGACTGCCCTCGACCTGGGCCTGTTGCTTGCAACCGTCGAGCTCGACGAGGGCGGTCTCAACCTTGCGCAGAAACTCGGGGCTCGGGGGTCGAGAGCCCTCACCCACCGTTCCGGTCCCCCCTCTCCCGCTTGCGGGAGAGGGGTTGGGGGTGAGGGTGCCCGAGTCCCCAGTCCCGAGTCCCAAATCCCGGCTCTCCAGGCCGAGGCGGGCCGCCACCCGGCGCGCCACCTCCGGGGTGGGAAGGGCCGCCACCTGTCGGGCCTGCGCTTGCTGGTCCGCCTGGAGCGCCAGCAGGCGCTGGTGGAGCGCGGCCGCGCCGCGCTCGGACTTCTGACGCGCCGTTTCGAGCTCGACGATGCGCCGGGCGCGCCCCTGGTTCGCTTCGCCGATGGCCGCCGCATGCGCCCGAAGCTCGGAAATGTTCGCCGCCGTCTGCTTCTCGAGCTCGTGGAGCTGGCCCGCCTGCTTCAGGCGCCCGCCGTGCTCGTACCACCAGGCGCCGAGAGCGATGAGCGCGATCCCGAGAACGATGGGCGAGAGGGTAACGATCTCCGCGAGCGCCGCCGGCAAGCCGGCCAGCGCCTTGCCGAGACTCTTGCTCAGGGCCGTTGCCTCTTGCTTGAGCCGTTCCGAATTCGGTCGTTCTTGGTCAGTCATTAAAGTACGTCAGTGTGTCAGTATTTCAGTGGGTCAGTAGAGTTCGGAGTTTGTCAGTTCGGAGTTTGTCAGTTGACTCCGAACTCCGAACTCCGAACTCCTAGCTCCTACTGACAGCCTGAAATACTGACCAACTGAGAAACTTCTCCTACTTTTTCAGCACCCGCTGCACTGTCTCGCGGGCCTTGCCGAGGCCATAAAGGCTGGCGATGAAGAGCGCCAGGCCCTCGAGACCGGGCAGCGCGCCCGTCTTCCAAACGATGAAAGAGACCCAGGCGCAGCCAAACAGCAGGGCCAGAAACGATCCCAGGCGGCTGAAACTCGCCTCGCCGGACTCGGAAAACAGTTGGTGAAGAAAATTCATTAGCGATCAGTTCGTCAGTTAGTCAGTTCGTCAGTTAGTCAGTAAATCGGTTCGTCGATCTGGAAACTGAACTACTGACTTACTGAAATACTGACTGACTTCTTGACTCCGCTCAGGCGGCGGCAGCGAGCAGCGCTTCGCCTGCGGGTGGCAGGGAAGCGCTGCCTGCTAACCGCCGTCCACGGGAGGGGATTCAGCCTGAGCGGCAACTTCGGCGTACAGGTCCATCCGGCGCATTCCGTTCTCGACGTAGGCGGGATCGTAAGTCTTGCCGTGGGGCTGGCCGGTGTTCCAGCATCGA